>NZ_QUMC01000004.1:0-149545 GCF_003481925.1 Butyricicoccus sp. OF10-2
AATGCAAGAAAAAATATATGGCAGCATCATATATTGTAGTCTTATATTTTTTTTACTGCAGAAATTTTTTCGATTGTTCCACTATTAAATAAGTTTTTCCCAATTAATATATATTTGATTTTTAGCTGGTTATTTAGAGATACTATAATAAGTTATTTAGTTATCGCCGGCTGGATAAGTGTTACATATTATCTTGGAAGAAAATCGTCCAAAAATATGGATGTCCTTTAAATGATAATAGTGTTGGAAAGAGGATATTATGCTTATTAAATTACAAGATGCTACAAAAATACTTGATCACAGATTTGTAATTAATAATATAAATTTTGAGTTTAAAAGTGGAAATATTTATGGGATTGTTGGACAAAATGGTAGTGGAAAGACAATGCTTCTACGAGCTATAGCAGGGCTAATCTGTTTAAATCGTGGTACTATTACTGTAGATGGCAAAGTTTTGAATAAAGATATATCTTTCCCGCCTGATATAGGAATCATTATTGAAAAGCCTGAACTATTACCATATCTTAGCGGGTTAGAGAATTTAAAATTACTTGCAGAGATAAGAAACATAATATCTTATGATGATATTAAGCATTATATGGATAAATTCGGATTAAATTTCAACTCCAAGCAGATTGTAAAAAAATATTCTTTGGGAATGAAACAAAAATTAGGAATTATTCAAGCAATTATGGAGGATCCTTCCTTACTTCTTCTTGACGAACCATTCAATGCGCTTGATGCAGAGTCGGTAGATATTTTGCGAAGTATATTACTTCAATACAAAGAACAGGGAAAATTAATCATTTTAACTTCCCATCATCAAGAAGATATAATGTCAGTCTGTAATCAAGTTATCCATTTACAGGATGGATGCATATTAAACTGATAGCAAAAATATCATAAAGATAATGCCGCTTCAAGATGAGGCGGCATCATTTCTGTTATAAGTGGTTATAATGTATTCTACTAATTCCGGCGTTAGTCCGCATATATCGGCTATTTGATAAAGAGTATAGCCGCATTGAGCATAGTCCTGAATCTCAGTTGCTGGATGCAACAGCAGCGCCATAAAACGGTTCGCTTCTGTTTCCAGCTTGTTTACAGAATAGAGCGTGTTTGCTCTCAGAAATGGTGTATTGCTTTTCGGGTGTAAGATTGCATGTCCTAATTCGTGCGCGCATACTTGCCGCTGTCGCTCTTTTGAAAGGTCTTGATTGATATGTATGAACTTGATTCTGTGTGTGCGGCTGTAATATCCTCTGATACTTCCAAGGGGTTCGTGGAGAACTCGAATACCGAGTTTTGCAGCGATTGTGAACGGGTCTCTGGTATCACATTTTCGGCATAACATATCGACCTTATGCTTTATTGACAATATGCAGCACCTCTATTTCATTTCCGGTACTTTTTTGGAGTAAACTTTTGCTTGGCAATCCGTTTGGAAATTTCAAGCTGGTTTTGCAGGCTAATGCGCAGGAGTTCCCGCGTTTCATCGTCGATTGGCTCACCATCAAACATCAGGCTTGCTTCGGCGTCGCAAGATCACCTAAAATCATATCCAGTCTTTTTGCTATGTCACGCTCGTCCCGCCTTGTCAGGACGGGCGTTTCTTTTTGCTCCATGTTAAGTAAAAATTCAATCGGCACATTTAGGTAATCGGCAATTTTTGAAAGGTTTTTAGTAGAAAGGTTTTTCTTTCGTCCCACTTTGAGATCGGACAGCGATGCACGGCTTATTTTACATTGCCTGCATAGCTCTGTAACTGTAATTCCTTTTTCCGCGCACAATGCAGCTATTTTGTTGTACAACTCTGACATAAAATCACCCGTCCATTTGTAGTATATGCCAAAATTACGTAAAAACGAAATTTTACACGTTGACACTTACGCGACAGAATAATATAATTCACTCATAGATTTCGCTAAAACGTAATTTATAGAACAAATATATAATATTACACTTTTATGTAAATGTCAATAGAAAGGAAGTAGTTGACCATGAAAAAAAGGGAACTTTGCTCGTTTGGTAAAAAAATTAACCATCGGCTTATTGCTCTTGAGCAAAGCAAAGGCTGGCTGATCGAAGAAGTCAAGCGGCACACAGGGTTATATTTTGACCGCTCCTATCTTCGCAAAATCGAAACCGGACAGCTTGCGACGCCGAAAATCGTGGATGCGATATGCGAAATACTTGGCATCGCTGTTCAGGGTGATTATACCAAAAGGAAAGACCAATAAAATGTACTTTTTGAAAAAGGAAAGCGGATTACATATGCACCTTGAAAATTGAATATACAGGCAGCAGATACAAAACTGTTTGCGCCGAGCTGCGGTACCCATGCGCGGGGACGCCGGACAAGTCCGGCAGAGCGGTAAACCATGACGGTACGAAATACGGGGCGGCACCCGTAAAGCGACGACACGCAGACAGATAATGAGACTTCCGCCCAGCCACAGACACAAGCAATGGGGGCGGCTGATGTGAGAACCACGCAGAGGTAAAACGGCCTATGGAATCGTTCGCCAGCGATCATCTGTCTGCTTCCCCACAAGCCGGGGCGTTGAGAACAAATAGGCTTGGCAGCAGGAAAGGATGTGTCTAAAGTGTTTTAAGGTTTTGCGGCAGACGGGAGATTACTGTCTGTCGCGCGTACATCACAACAAGCAGACAGGATGTGAATGAAATGCCAGATTGGGAAATCCAACCAAAGAAACATAAATACGAGGTTGGCGAACGTGTATTAGTGCGGCCCGCAATCATAGATTGTATCTGGGCAAAAACCAGTTGCCGTAAGACCGTACCTGCTACTGTTATCTTTGTCCATCCGGACGACCGGTTCATTGTAGCAGAATATCAGGTATGTGCTTCGTTCTTTGGCAGGACGGTATCTACGATACGGGAAAGTTTTTTAATTCCAAAAGTTCAGTGTTTGGAGTGGGAGTGAAATAAATGTATAAACGTGGTGATGTGTTTTGGGCTGATCTCAGTCCTGTTATTGGTTCAGAACAGGACGGCGTGCGTCCTGTTGTAATTTTGCAAAATGATATTGGAAACAAATACTCGCCTACGGTGATTGTAGCGCCGCTTACAAGCAATTTGCATCGGGACAAGCATCTTGTTACTCATGTGCCCGTCTGTATGCAGGGCTTGCCGCAATATTCGGTTGTGTTGTTAGAACAGATACGGACAGTAGATAAAGCACGACTGGGGAATTTTGTCGGTGTAATGGATAAAGAGACATTGAATAAGATTGATGAAAGTGTGATGTGCAGTTTGGGGCTGACGGATGGATTTAGAACATAGAGCAATCGCCCGTCTGCGGTTGGCAGCGGAAATGAGCGAAGCCTATTACGGTAAGCCATTGATTATTACAGTGAGTGGCGGGAAAGACAGCGATATATGCCTGTACCTTGCCGCCGCTTCCGGTATCCGCTATGAGGTCATGCACAACCATACCAGCGTGGATGCACCGGAGACTGTATACCACGTGCGCGAGCAGTTCCGGCGTTTGGAGCTCGCCGGTGTGAAATGTACTGTCAATTACCCGACTTACAAGGGCGTACCGGTCAATATGTGGATGCTTATACCGCAAAAGCTGATGCCGCCCACAAGAACAGTAAGATACTGCTGTTCGGTGCTGAAAGAAAGCGGCGGCGCTGGCCGCATGATTACGACGGGTGTCCGCTGGGCGGAAAGCGCCAGCCGCCGTACCAAACGCGGCATTTACGAGAGTATGCCGCACGATCTCAGCAAAAAGGTCATTATCAACAACGATAATGCAGATACCCGCCTTTTGTTCGAGAGCTGCAAATTGCAGGCGAAGCGGGTCTGCAATCCCATTGTGGATTGGTCGGACTATGATGTGTGGTCGTATATCCATGCTGAGAGAATACCGATAAATCCGCTGTATTCGTGCGGCTTCCATAGGGTCGGTTGTGTGGGTTGCCCGATGGCAGGACGTCGAATGCGTCTGTTTGAGTTCGGCCGGTATCCCACGTATCAGCGCGCTACATCCGTGCCTTTGAGCGAATGCTCGAAGAACGTGTTGCACGCGGCAAGCTCGACAGCACATGGCGTGCTGGGACAACTGGCGAGGATATATTCCGCTGGTGGATGCAGGACCGGAATATCGAGGGACAAATGAAGATTGAGGGCTTTGACGGATAGAGCCCAGGTATGTACCGTGCGGATTCCCGCGCGGTTTTATTATATACACGCCAAATTTCAAGGGGGTGGTTCCAGTGTGCTACTCGGTGCATGGTTAATCCATGCAGTATCGGTTTGGAAATAAGTTTGAGATGGAGGGATGAGGAAATGGATTTTTTGAAGAAACGGCTCAAGCGGCTTACGTCGATGGGGCTGGCATTGCTCTTGTCTGCGTCGGCGTTTCCGGCCACGGCCTTTGCCGCGTCGGACAGCACCAGCACGCTTGCCGAAGTAACGGCAAAGTATATCGACGCGGAAAACGGCAAGGAGATTGCCGAGCAAGAGATATATAGCGTAACACATGAGGAACGGCAGCCGCAGGAAATCGAGAACTACACCTACGTCGATTACACGGAAAACGTCGAGTACGTCTACTCCCATAAGGATCTGACTTATATTGTCGGCTACCCGGACGAAAGCGTGCGGCCGGATGCTTCCATGACCCGTGCAGAAGCAACTACGGTCTTTTACCGTCTCTATGACGGCGAGTATCCAGAGTTTGAGCGCCGCATGTCAAACGGCACGTTCGAGGACGTCAAGACGGATTACTGGTTCTACAAAGAAGTCGAAACGCTGTATAACATTGGAATTGTAGACGGCACGGATGAACACAAATTCTCGCCGGATGCGCCCGTCACCCGCGCGGAGTTTGCCGTCATGGCGGCGCGGTTCGCCAATTTGGACTACGAGGGCGGCAATCTCTTTGACGACGTTCCCAACGGCCATTGGGCGTACAGCTATATCAATGCAGCCGCAAACGCTGGCTGGGTAGAGGGCTACCCGGACGGCAGTTTCCGGCCGGATGAGCCGATCAGCCGTGCCGAGGTCGTGCGGCTGGTAAACGGTATGATTAACCGTAACGTCACGCTGGACAAGCTGAAAGAGCTGGGCATCGAATGTCCGTACAATGATCTGGTTGAGAATCACTGGGGTTACTGCGATCTGATAGAAGCCAGCATTCCGCACAGCGCGGAAGAATGGCACGGCCTCAGCTACAATGACGGTATTTACAACATCATCGTTGAAAAATTCATAGACCAGAACGGCAAGGAACTTGCTGAAACTGTCACCACAGCGGGCAAGGAAGAAAGTTCACCCAAGGTCATCCCGGCATACGAGTACCGCGGCTATATCCGCACGATCGTTTATCAGTACACGAACGGTGATGCGATCCCGTCCATTGAAAAGACGGCGAACGCCAAAACCGCCAATGTAGGCGATACCCTGACCTATACGGTGAAGCTGACGAATGATGAAGCAGCTTCTTCCGCGTGGAAAGAAGTCGTCCTCACCGACGAAATTCCGGACGGCTTGACTTTCGCGGATGGCAGCGTGTACGTAGAAAGCAAGGCGGCAAAGCACTCGTTTGAAAACGGATTGCTTTCTGTCCCTCTGGGCGACATTGCCGCAGGTCAGACGGTTTCAGTCACTTTCAAAGCAACCGTGAACAGCGATATGTACAACCAGACGATCTACAACACCGCAGTCGCCGAGGGCGCAAACGGTATCGTTAAGGATGAAAGCGGTAGCGAAACCGGCAAGTATGAGGACACAGACGACGGTGTTTATATCAACAAGGGCGACACCGCGCCCTATGTGGAAAAACGTGCGGACAAGCCTTCCGCCGAGGTCGGCGATAAGATCACCTATACCGTCACGCTCGGCAACGCAGAGGGTGCCGTTTATGAAATCGAAAACGCTTCCATGACCGACATTATCCCGGCGGAACTGGATTTTGTGGACGGCAGCGTGCAGGTAGACGGTGTAAGTACAGGTTATTCATTCGATAACGAGACCCGTACCCTGACCGTGCCGCTGGACAGAATTGCACCGAATACAAAAACGACGGTTACTTTTGCAGCGACCGTCAATGAATCGGCCTACGGCAAAACAGTTTACAACACTGCGGTCATGTCCGGTGACAATATTTCGGACACCGAGGGCACAGACGACGGTGTTGCCATCGGTGACGGTAAAGCCCGCCCCAGCATTGAGAAGTCGGCGGACAAGTCCTCTGCCAAGGTCGGCGACAAGATCACCTATATTCTGACGCTCTCTAACAGCGAGACCGCGACTGTACCCGTAGAAAATGCGGCCGTTACTGATGTTATCCCAGCTGGCCTGACGTTCGAGTACGGCTCGGTCATGCTGGACGGCAGCGGCACGAGTGATTTCACCTATGATGAAAATACCCGCCTGCTGACGGTAAACGTCGGCAGCATTGAGCCGGATACCAGCCGCACGGTTTCCTTTGTGGCGACCGTCAACGAAGATGCCTACAATACGACGATTCAGAACCTTGCCACCCTGACTTCGGACAACACCGAGCCGGTACAGGACAAGGACGACGGCGTTGTCGTTGCAGACGGTATGACCGACCTGTCCATCAACAAGAGTGTTGATAAATCTTCTGCTCGTGTCGGTGATACTCTGACCTACACGGTACAAGTCTCCAATGGTGCGGGTGCAGAGGTAAATATCCGCGACACGGTGATGCGGGATGCTATCCCGGATGGCCTGACCTTCCGCGGCAACGTCACAGTGGACGGCTACTCAACGGTATATCAGTATGACAATGAAAACCGAACCCTTTCTGTTCCGCTGGATGCGATCGCCCCCGGCCAGACGAAAACTATTTCGTTTGATGTGCTGGTGAACAGTGATGCCTACGGCATGATGATTGAGAACACGGCGGTCGCTTCCGGCAGCAATGCGCCGGATACGGAGGACACGGATGACGGCGTCACCATCGAGAACGGCACGCCGGACGGCCGTGCGGGTGCAAAGTCAGCCAATAAAATGACCGCGCGCGTGGGTGATACAATCACCTACACGATCACGCTGGAAAATAGCGCAATGGCAACGGCGGACTGGACCGGCGTTACCGTGACCGATGCTCTGCCGGATGGTGTGACTTTCACAGGCAACGTCCAGAAAGACGGTCAGGCAACGACGGAATATTCCTACGATTCATCTTCACGCACGCTGACGCTCACGCCTTACGCAATCGCACCGGATACGCAGGTGGTGTACACCTTTGATGTGACGGTAGACGAGGGTATGCAGGGCGAATTTATCGTCAATACGGCTATTCTGACGGATGGCAACGAGCAAACGCCGCTTCCGGATGCAGGCGTGCAGATCAACAAGGGCGAAGCCGACCCGATTGTAACTAAGTCCGCGAGCGTGACCAAAGCTGATATTGGCGATATGTTCACCTATGAGATCACGGTCAAAAATGGCGATAAGGCTACTGCGCCGTGGAAAAACGTCGTGGCATACGACACGCTTCCGGCTGGCGTGAAGTTGATCGGCAACGTGTATCTGGATGGTAAGGTGGCGCTGCATAAGCTGAACGGTAACGCGCTGTCCGTGCTGGTGGGTGATTTGGCTGCAGGCGAAAGCGTAGTAATCTCCTTTGATGTGCAGGTACTTGACACAGCGGCCGGTACGACCCTTCAAAACAGCGTGGATGTGACCGGCGATAACGGCATCGGCACGGCAACAGATGACGGCGTAACCGTACCGGAGGTTGAGCCGCAAAACCCTAATGATGCCACCGGCTTCTATGTCACAAAAGATGTGGATAAGACGGTGGTTGATGTAAGTAAGGATGCCGACGAAGTATCCAGAACGGCAACATTTACGGTTATTGTTGGAAATCACAGTGATATAATGTGGGAAAACGTCGTGCTGAAAGATACGCTGGATACCTCTGTGGTAACGCCTGTTTTGCAAAACAATGTTTATGTGAACGGAGTCCTAAGTAATAAATGGAGTTTTTCAGGCAAGGCATTCACTCTGGAATTGGGTGACATTGCACCCGGCCAATCGCATAAAATTTTGCTTACCGTCCGCTTTAAGAACGATGCAGGCGGCAAGACCTACGTCAACTATGCGACCGGAGAGGGCGATAACGGCAATGCTATCGGAAAGTCGCCGGAAGTTGAAATTATCAGCTCAGTTGCTGATTTGATAACTGATATTCATTATCAGCTTTATAATGGTTATGACGAAAATATGTGGCGACCCGCAGACCGTATTTCACTGCAAGAAGCGTGCATCGTAGCATATCGTCTGATTTCCAACGGCGGGAACACGTGGCTGGACCGTGGCACGGTGACGGTGCCGGACTACGAGTTCAGCATCCCCGAAGAAGCAAAATATTTTGTCTCTATCGGTGTGCTGCCCGCAAGCGTATTCGACACAACGAAAATGACCGAAGATGTTGATTACGAAATCAATTATGAGGTTTCGGAAAAAGGCTATCTGCGAATCTGGGCTACCTCGGAACAGCTTAATACGCTTGTGAAGTATATCACTGGCACGAATGCAGGGCTCAGCGGTGATGTGTCCCGCCTGAATTTTGCCAAGCTGATTTGCCAGCTTACCGGACGGGATACCGACCCGGATACCTCGGCTTACAGCGGCCATATCCAATATTTCACGGATAGTGGTTCTTCTGAGGACCTGATTACTGAAGTCTCGCACGAACACGATTATGTGCTTGACACAGACGGGAATGAGTATTGGATTTAACAATTTTATAGGAAAAGGCAATCCCTCGTTTCGTTGTGAAACGAGGGATTTGCTTACCGATTATTTAATTCTGTTATTGTTAGTTTATCAAAAAGCTGCAAAGCGTACACTTTCTCACCTTGGACATAGGCAGAGACAGCAGTAGTTTTTGAACGGGTGTTGAGCATATTTTCTCGATGACCTTGTGAGCCATACCATTTGTTTAAGTTTTCCTGCGCATTGGTTGTAATTAAACCTATGAGTGCATTTTCAGCATTGCATCCATAACCAACAGATGCGAACACCGAGCCATCCGGTCTTGTATGAGAAATATCCCCGTCTCGTTCGTCAACAATCCAGATTTCGCGGGAACGAGTGTCCGCCCATTCCTGTACTTTCAACGAGTAAGTCAGACGTGGCAAACCGTTTTCTTCGCGCAGGTCGTTGATGGCGTCAAAGGTGGCATTGGACAGGTCATAATCCCAATAGCCGCCGTACTCGTCTACCGCAGATTTGCCGATAGGGCGTAGACTGATTTCATCTGTTACGGTCTGGTTATCGTCTGCGGTTTCGTTGTCGGTATCATCCGGCACAGGCTGTCCGTCTGGTGAAACCGGTGTTTCCGGCTCCGTCGGTTCATTTGCGTCCAAGATGTTTTCCGCGTTCATCAGCATTGTTGCGACTTCGGCACGAGTAGCTGTCCCGTGCGGATTTAACTTTCCGTCCGAGCCGCTGACAATGCCCTTGTTGACGCACCAGCTCATGGCGTTTGTTGCGTAACGGGAAACTGATTGATAGTCCGAGAAATCATAGTATTTATCTGGTATAAAGCCGGTATCTGTATCAAGGCCAAGGTGGTCCGCGTAGCGGTACAGGATGGCCGTAAGCTGCTCGCGGGTGATCGCATCATTCGGGCCGAACTGCGTATCGCTGTACCCGGTAACGAGGTCATTCATGCGCGCCCAGTAGACAGGCGCGCTGTAATAGGCGTTTGTATCTACGTCTGCATAGGGGTATCCCCAGTTGCTTTCGGGCATATCAGGTGAACCTGCCAGTCGGTACAGGATGGTCACGATCATGCCGCGGCTGGTAGTTGCGTTCGGGCTGAACGCCGTATCCGATGTACCATTCATCAGCCCGTTTTCGCAAACATAGTTGACCGCATCGTGATACCAGTCCGACGGACGGACGTCCGAAAAGTTTGAAACATTGGCGGCGCCTGCCGAACAGGTAATAGCTGCCGCACACAAGATAGATGTGATTTCTTTTTTCATAAAGTCATACCCCACAATAAAGAACAGAAAAGTTTATCATGGTTTCATTATATCATGTTGCTGTCCGTTCCGGTAGCGGGCATGGCGCACAAAAACCATGTGGGGATTTTGAATTGCAAACGAGATGCAGTAAATTGTTGCTGCATAGATGATAACCAATACGCAGGAGGGCTGTGGTTTATGGATTATAAAATTTTGACGCAGGACGATTTGCTTGAGTTGTTCCCTTTTGGCAAAACCAAGCTAAAATGCCTGCTGGAAGCAGGCGTATTGCCTGTGGTGAAAGTGGGACGGGATTATTTGACGAATGAACGTGAACTTGACCGGTGGTTTGAAGCAAATAAAGGGAAAGAGATATTTTACTGATTGAATTGCCTTTACAGAGGGACGGCGTTATAATATATGCGTTAGCTGTTTATGCTGCCGCCCCTGTTTATTTGATAGGAGCGATACGCATGAATACAGTAGAAAATATCAATAAAGTTAAGAGAATCCGCGGATATGGGGAGGGTAGTGTATATCAGCGGAAAGATGGCCGCTGGGTCGGCAAATATAAGGACGAAAAGATGTTGAAACCGCGTTATGTCTATGGTAAGACAGAAGCGGAAGCAAGACGGAAATTGCGTGAATTTAAGAAAACAATAGTGCATGGCATTACGGATTGTAGAAAAGTATTGCTTAGCACTTATATTGAGCGATGGTTATATACTTTCAAGGCCGCAGCCGTGGAGAATACCAGCTTTGATCGGTTGGAGTCTGTCTATTACACGCATATCAAGCCGACGCTTGGCGGCTTCCAACTTGGGAATATCAAAGCGGTTGATATTCAAACACTGTTAAACCAGAAAAGCACTGAATATTCTTATACTATCGTCAAGATGATCCGGCAGATACTTTCTGAGGTTTTCCAACATGCCTATACTGAGGGTGACATTCTTAAAAACCCAATGGCAAATGTTATCATGGCAAAACGGAGCAAGTTTAAGCCAGAGCGGAAAATGCTGATATTAGAGGATGCAGAGGTTAAACGGTTGGAGGAAGCAGCCAGAGAGAAGTATGGTACAGGCCGTCCGCTTTTTGTTCACGGAAACCTGATCGTATTTATGCTGCATACCGGCCTGCGGTGTGGTGAACTGCTTGCGCTGGAATGGTCTGATATTGACTTTGAAAGCAAGACGGTATCCATAAATAAAAATCTGGCAAAGATCAAGAACAGGGATACCGGAAAAGATACGTCCAAAAGCACCTTACAGGTAAAAGGCACTAAGACATCCAGCAGCAACCGGATTATCCCACTAAATAGTAAAGCAATCAACGCACTTAGGGAATTGCAGATGATTTACAGGCAATGCGGCATCAAAAGCAAATATGTTGCCTGTTCGCAAAAAGGCGGCTTCCTCACTAATAACCGTATGCACAATTTACTTGAGCGTATGTTGAAGCACACGGGGATAGACAAGCCGCTCACGATCCATCAGCTACGTCACACTTTTGCAAGCCGTGCGTTAAATGCTGGCGTAAGCATCAGCGTAGTAAGCAAATGGATGGGGCATGCCAGTATTTCCACCACATATAATATCTACATTCACGCTATGGAACAGGAACGGCTGACAGCGTTAGACGTTCTTGAAGCTATGTAGCGAAAAGGTGTAACATTGGTGTACGCCTCTCGAAAAAACGACTTAAAGCCCAGTAATATAGGCGTTTAAGGGTGCAAGAGGGGGAAAACCGCAGGTGTCTACCCTCTTGTGCGCCCGCGCGGCGTCAGCGCAGTTCCGTTCGCTTCGCAAGCGAAAATCCCCCGGAAACCCGGTGCAGAAAAAAGGAGCCCGCCTTACAGCGAGCTCCAAAGAGAGAGGTAGGATAAATTCGATTTTAAGGCAATACCGCATAATTTCCGCAAAGCGCCGCTGCTTTAATTGTGCGGTGTTGGCTTAACCTTCCGCGGTATCCGGACGCGTAACCTTCTTGACCCACTTCCAGCTGTGCAGGCGGATAGCCACGGGAATGATCTTATACAGCTGATCCCACTTGAGCAGGAAGAACACGACAACCGGCGGGAACTTCCACCAGAAAGCTGCCATTGCCGAGAACGGCACGACGATAAGCCACATGCTGATGATATTCATCTTGGCGCTGAACTTGGTGTCGCCGCCGCCGCGGATGATGCCGTTATCGCATGCCATCTGGTACGAGGTGCCGACCGTTGTGATGGCGAGCACCATCATGAACTGCAGAGAATACTTGTACGCCGTTTCGGTGAGCGTACCGCCGAGCAGCGCAAGAATCGGTACGCGCAGAAGGAAGATCAAAAGACCCGAGCACAGTCCGATGGAGACGAACAGGACCTGCAGTGTATGTACGAGCGGATGCAGCCGCTGCTGATTGCCCTCGCCGATGGTGCGGCCGACCACAATGCCGGATGCGGACGCGGCGCCATAGCAGACAACCGACAGAACCTGATATACCTGCACTGCAATCGCGTTGGCAGCCGTGGCATCGCCGCCGAGATGGCCGAGGATACCGGTCTGTACCATCTGCGCTACGCCCCAGAGCGCCTGATTGATGAGCACCGGCAGGGAAACGTGCATGTAATCCTGCACATAGCTGGTGTCGATGTGAACCAGCTTGCGCAGGCTCAGATTGAGCTTGTGCTCCTTAAACTTCAGGTAGTAAATGACGATGAGCAGCTCCACACAGCGGGAAACCAGCGTTGCGATAGCCGCACCGCGCACACCCAGCTCCGGACAGCCGAAGTGGCCGTAGATCAAGCAGTAGTTCAGGCACACGTTGATGATGAGCGTCGAACCCGAGATCATGTAGCCGATCTTTACTACACCGATCGAGCGAAGAGACGCGACCAGAATATTGGTTATTGTAAAGATAATATAGGTAAAGCAGATGATCTGGAAATACTTTTCACCTTCCGCGATGACCGTCGGTGAGTTGGACAGCAGCGACAGCAGCTGGTGCGGGAAGAACAGTACAATGCCGAACATCAACACCGCCAGTGTACCGCCGAAGCGCAAAGCCACACCGATGATGTGAGGGATCGGCTCCAGCTTGTTTTTGCCCCAGTACTGCGAGCCCATAACGACCGCGCCCTCGCCTGCACCGACGACCAGCATCTGCAGCAGAAACTGCACCTGATTGCACAGGCTTACGCCGCCCATGGCATCCTGACTGTACCGGCCGAGCATCATGGTGTCCATCAGGTTTACGCCGTAGGTGAGCAGGTTCTGCAGCGCCAGCGACAGTGCCAGCACCATAAAGGATTTATAAAACGTCTTTTCCTTTATCATTACAACAACCCCTTTTTGTGGAGGCAACACCGCATAATTAAACTGCGACGCTTTGCGGTAATTTTGTGCGCTGATGTCGTTCCGACTTTTTGCAATACACAAAGTATTGCTGCAAAGCCGCGCCTAATCAGCACGCAAAATTCCTCACAAATCGCTCTTGTTTAATTATGCGGTGTTACCTAAAGCCGACCAAATGAGACAGACCGCAATATCTATCGTTCCGGTTCAGCTTTTTTACTTCTGCTAACAGCATACCGAATTTTCTTTGATTTAGCAATAACAAAATACTGCAATCTATTCATATTTTGTGCTATCATAGAAAGCAGAGGAGGGAATGCCGTGAAGGTTTTCAGTGAGCCGGGTGTGCTGTCGCGCTCGGAACGATTTTTCTCAACGCCGTCTGCGACCGCTCGGCGGCTGTTTTACTACGTCACCCGCGTGGGACATTATTACTACGATGCGCGGTATAATTTTCTCGACAGCTGCGACATCGCCCATCTGGAGAGCCACAAGAATCTCTTTCTGACCTACGTTCGCTCGGGTACGATGTACTTTGAGACCGACCAGCTCTACTGCGTCGAGCGCGGACAGATCGGACTGGTGGACTGCCGCAGACCGCATCATTTTTATACCAAGGGCGACGCGGAAGCGCTCTGGATTCACTTTGACGGCGCAAACGCGGAGGCATTTTTCGAGCAGATACTCGCGTTCCGCGGCGGCAGGCAGGTGCTTACGCCGCCGGCGAATTTACGCATCGAGCAGGAGCTGGCACAGATCATTTCCGGTCTGCGCACCGGCGATATGACCGAGCTGGACCGCTCGCAGCGCATCTACCGAATCCTGTGCGCGCTGCTGTTTCCGGCACAGGCGGGACCCGACCGGAAAAACGATGCCATTGCACAGGCGGTCAAGTATATCGGAGGACACCTGTTTGAATCGTTATCCGTGGAGAAGGTGGCGGACGCGGTCAGCTTGAGTCCGTCGCATTTCTCGCGGCTGTTCCGCAGCACGACCGGATTTTCCCCGCACGAGTACATTATGCTGCACCGGATTGACGAGGCAAAGGCCCTGCTGCAGTCCACGTCGCTTTCGGTCAAGGAGATCGCGTTCCGTGTCGGCTACCGCAGTGAGGTCAACTTTATTACAGCCTTTACCGAGAAAACCGGCGCAACACCGACCCGGTTCCGCAGAAATACGCTGTAAGGCGGTCTGCGGTTGCGGTGCGTTCCGGTCTTTGCTATAATAGTAGAAAAGGCAAGGGAGTGACCCGTATGCGAGAACGCCCTCTGGTTTATCTGGTGCCGCCGATGGCTGCCGCGCTGTACGCGGCAGTCTGCCTGGAGCTGCCGGTGCAGCTTGGCATTGCCGCGCCGATTGCGCTTCTGCTGGTGCTTGCGGCTGTGTTCCTGCGCCGCCACAAGTGTCTGCTGACTGTGTTTGCCGTGCTGGCGGCTGCCGCTCTTGCGCTGACCGGCTTTGCCGTGTTCCGGGATTTGCGGGTCGCGCCCATTCGTGCTTTAGCCGGCGAAACGCAGGAGATCACCGCGACCGCCTTGCGGGATGCCGAGGTGTACGATACTGACCAGCGCGTGCTGCTATCGGCGGAGACTGCAGACGGCAGGCGGTTTCGCCTGCGGTGCTACTTACCGGAAACCGAACCGCCATTGCTGGCAGGAGACAGGGTGCGTGCCGCGGCCACACTTTATGTGCCGGACACGCTCGGCGGCTTTGACCGTGCGGCGTATCAGGCGTCCGAGGGCTGCTATATCGCGGGCGCGTATGCGACCGACGAGGAGCACAATCCGGTAAAATTTGAGGTCTTAGATTCCAAGCGGGACAGCCTGCGCTTTGCGCCGCAGAGGATCGCACGGTTCTGCCGAAATGCGGTGCAGCGTGCCCTTCCGGAACGCGAAGCCGGTCTGCTGACCGGACTGCTGGTCGGCGGAAGCAAAAACCTGAGCGACACCGACCAGACGGCGTTCCGTATTGCCGGTTTAAGCCATCTGGTGGCCGTTTCCGGACTGCACATCGGCTTTCTTGTCGGGTTCTGCACGCTGTTGTTCGGCAAACGGTGGGGAACGGTTGTGTCCATCCCACTGGTGCTGCTGTTTGTGCCGGTCGCGGGAGCCACGCCGTCCGTGCTGCGTGCGGCACTGATGTACCTGACGGCCGCAGGCGGATTTCTGCTCCGGCGCCGGTCGGGCGGATTGAACGCGCTGCTGATGGCACTGGCTGTTCTGCTGCTTGTCAATCCGTACTCGATTGCAAGCGTGGGCCTGCAGCTTTCATTCGCGTCCACGCTCGGTCTTATCCTGTTCGCAGGGAAGCTGCAGCATGCACTCGAAAAGCCGTTTGCCGGTGCGCCGAAACTCGTGCGCAAGGTGCTTGCGGTCATCACGAGCGCACTCAGCTGCACGGTTTGCGCTACGATATTTACAGTACCGATTCTGCTGACCTCGTTCGGCGCGGTGTCCGTGCTGTCGCCCATCAGCAACCTGATGACGGTCGGCGTGACTTCGCTCTGCTTTGTGGGCGGGTTCGTGCTGTGTGTTGCAGCAGCGGTCTGTCCGGCGCTTGTGCCGATGCTCGCCGGACTGGTGCGTCCGCTCATAAGCTATCTGCTCTGGTCAGCGAATACCATCGCGGACCTCGGCTTCGGCACGCTGCACCCGAACAACACCTTCGGTCTGGCGGCGCTCGGCATCGTGTTCGCGGCGCTGCTCGTGTGGCTGACTGCCGGAAAGCACGTCAAATGGAAAGCCGTGCTGCCGTGTCTCGCTGTGGTGCTGACCGGCCTGTGTATCGCCGAGGTGCAGTACCAGAACGGCCACTATACGGTGACGTATCTGCCATGCGGCAGCGGTCAGGCCGTTCTGCTGAGCGACACCGAACACGCGATGCTCATCGACTGCGGCAGCTACCGGAATGCTGCGCGTCAGGTGCGCGAGTGGCTGCGCTGGAATGGTTTGAAGCGGCTGGATACGGTTGTGCTGACCGCGGTCGATCAGGGACATGCGCGCAACCTGCCGGAGCTGATGGAAACGGTCGAGGTTGGGGAACTGCTCATGCCCGCAGGCTGTCAGGAGCGCAAGACCAACGCCGATTTGCTTTCCTTCGTGCACGAGCGTGAGGCGCGGGAGATAAGCGAGCCGGTGACGCTTGCGAACCCGATCGCACCGGTGGAGATTTTCCCGATCACCGAGGGAAAACTGGCCGTAAGCATAGCGGACGAGGTGCTGATTCTGCACAGTCCGACCGAGAAACAGCTATCGGCCTATTTAGAGAAAAACACGCTGCCTGCCGCAGCGGAGCTGGTGATCAGCGCGAACCATCTGAGCAGCGGCGAAAGCATGGCACAGTACGCCGAAGCGGCAGGCGCACAGCATATCATCATTGCGGCGAGTTCGGAGAAGGGACTGCGGTCGCACAAGGGACTGGACGTGCAGAGCACCTATAGGGAAGGTGAGATCGCACGGCAGTTCAAAAAGGAGTAACACATGGCGGCAAGAGAAACCAAACCAAACGGAAAATCACAGCTGATCCGCGACCTGAAAAACGGCGAATTTGCCACGCTGTACATCATTTCGGGCGAGGAAAGCTACATGAAGGAATACTATCTGCGGCAGCTGCGGCAGAAGGTGGTGGACGAGACCTTTGCGGATTTCAATCTTATTGAGTTCGAGGGCAAGGGCCTGACACCGGAAATGCTGACCGAAGCCATTGACAGCTATCCCGCGATGGCAGATAAAAAGCTCATCATCGTCAAGGACTTCGACCTGTTCAAGCCGCCTGCCGGCTTCGCAGACGTGCTGCCGAGCGTGCTCAGCGACCTGCCGGAGTACGTCTGCCTCGTGTTCTACTACGACGTGCTGGACGGCAAGCCGGACAAGCGAACCAAGCTGTACAAGACACTCGAGAAGCGCGCCTGCTTTGCCGAGTTCGCACACGCGGAGGAGCAGGAGCTGGTGGCGTGGCTCGAGCGGCGTGCCAAGCGCTTGGCTGCATGATCGAACCGGGAGATGCATCGTACATGATCTTTCTGTGCGGCAATTCCATGACCAACCTCGCCGGTGAGATGGAAAAGGCAGCCGCGCATACCACAACCGGCGTTATCAAGCGCTATAACATTGACGCGGTATGCTCGCCGGTGCTGGATGCCGTCGTGTTTGATCTGACCGACGCGGTAACCGCAGGCAGGTTTGATCGGGCGGTCGCACTCGTCGGTGAGCTGCTCGCGCAGAAGAACAACGAGGTCATGATCTTCACTGCTATCACGCGTCATATTCAGCGTCTGTATGCCGCCAAGCTGTGCGCGGAGAATCGCGGCGGCGAAAAACAGCTGATGGAGATGATCGGCTCGAAATCGCCGTACTACGCAAGGCAGATTCAGAATGCAGCACGGCGTGTGCCGCTCAGTTGGCTGCGAAAGGCGGCCTCGCTGTGCGCGGAGACCGATGCCGCACTCAAGGGCGGCGCGGCAGACCGGCAGAAGCAGATCGAGCTGACGCTGCTCACCATGGCGGCAGAGCTGAAGGGGGAAAAGAAATGACGCGCATCAGGGAAGCGATTCTGGTAGAGGGACGGTATGACGTGAACACCGTTCGGCAGGTGGTGGACACCGTGGTGCTCGAAAGCGGCGGATTCCGCATTTTTAACAATAAAGACCAGCTCAAGCTGCTGCGCCGTATCGCGGAAACGCGCGGCCTCATCGTGCTGACCGACAGTGACGGTGCGGGCTTTGTCATCCGCAATTACCTCAAGGGCGCACTGCCGAAGGGCTGCGTCAAGCAGGCGTATGTGCCCGATATCGCGGGCAAGGAACGCCGCAAGCGGCATGGCTCCAAGGAGGGCAAGCTGGGCGTGGAGGGCATGCGTCCGCAGGTGATTCTGGACGCGCTCCGCCGAGCGGGTGCAACCTTTGCACAGCAGGACGAAATCGAAACACCTGTGCATCCGGTCATCACCAAGGCGGATTTTTACGAGTGGGGACTGTCCGGCAGATCGGACAGCACGGCGCGCCGCGCTGCCGTTCTGCACGCGCTGGATTTGCCTGCGCACATGACGGCAAATGCGCTGCTGGAGTTTATCAACGCCGTTGGCACGCATGAGCAGGTTGCGGAAATCATTCAGCAGTATGCGGAGAAAATTGAGGAATAATTTCCGCACGAATGATTGAAAAACCTGTCGAAGTATAGTACAATGATAAAATACCAAGTGCAGCTATTGCAGAGCTGATGAAAATAAAGCAAAAAACAGGGAGTGGCAGCATGAACTTTTTAGAGGAACGAATTGTCAAGGATGGCGTTGTTAAGGAAGGCAACATTCTGAAGGTAGACAGCTTTCTGAACCATCAGATGGATATTAACCTGTTTGATCAGATGGGCGAGGAGTTCAAGCGCCGTTTCGCGGACAAGCCGATCAACAAGATCGTTACCATTGAGGCATCCGGCATTGGCATTGCCTGCATCGTGGCTCGTCATTTCGGCGTTCCGGTCGTGTTTGCGAAGAAGACCCAGAGTGTCAACATCGACGGCGAGGTTTATGTTGCCGAGGTTGAATCCTTTACACATAAGTGTAAGAATCAGGTTATCGTTTCTAAAAAGTTCCTCGGTCCGGATGACCATGTGCTTGTTATCGACGATTTCCTGGCAAACGGCTGTGCGCTGCAGGGCCTGATCTCCATCGTGGCACAGGCCGGCGGTACGGTCGAGGGCATCGGCATTGCCGTGGAGAAGGGTTTCCAGCAGGGCGGCCGTATTATCCGCAATCTGGGCTATCAGCTCGAGTCGCTCGCTATCGTGGACGGCATGGACGCTGAGACCGGTAAGGTGCACTTCCGGGAGCAGTAAGTGCATATGAGAAAAAAAGGAGGCGTGCAGCCTCCTTTTTGTTTGAGTGACCGCAAATGTGGGAATGATATAACACAGCGGTGTGCGCCCGTTTTAACGACTGGTGTAACGGTTCACAGGGCGGACACATTGGTCCGCCCCTACGGAGTATGTGTCAAGGAATTGAAATTGTGTAGAAGGTAAAAAGGACGCGCAATGCGCGCCCCTACAGGCACGTGCCGATAAATTAAAATTGTGCAAAAGGTTTGCAAGGCGGCATGGGGTCATGCCGCCCCACGGTAGTAGTATTCATCAATAAGCAGAAGTTTTACTCGCAGGTGATGGATAACCTGCACCGGAAAACGTGTTGCGCGGCATGGGTATGCCGCGCCTGCGTAGAGTAAACCATATGTGTAGCAGTAATGCAGCCGACAATGCGGAAAGGTGTTATACCACGAAGTAGAAAAAATCCTCTGTCGTTCCTCTTTTTCTACGCTTACGCAGTCTACCATCTGCACCCAAGCCCTCTAAGGGAAAAGGGGTAATTCACAAGAGGGTGGAAACTGCAGGTTGTCTACCCTCTTGTGCGCCTGCCGCGCGCAGCGGCGCTCCCAGCCGCAGTCTGCGGCAAAAAGGCAAACCGTCTGCACGAGAGGACACTCTGTAACACAGACGTAACTTTACAAATGCGTGCAATCGTGTTATTATAAGATGTACCACGGTAAGGGAGGTTTCGCCATGGCTGTTGACAAAAAGGGCACAAAGCAGATTGCGGCCAACAAAAAGGCATGGCATGACTACTTTGTCGAGGAAAAGTATGAAGCGGGCATCGAGCTTGCGGGTACCGAGGTAAAGTCTATCCGTTTGGGACAGATCAATCTCAAGGATTCCTACTGTTCGTTCAAGGACGGTGAGATTTTCGTGCGCGGCATGCATATTTCGCCGTACGAAAAGGGTAATATCTTTAATAAGGACCCGTTGCGCGTGCGTAAGCTGCTTATGCACAAGCGTGAGATTGTCAACCTGTTCAGCAAGACCAAGCAGGACGGCTATTCGGTCATTCCGCTGGCGGTTTATTTCAAAAGCTCGCGTGTGAAGGTCGAAATCGGCCTGTGCAAGGGCAAAAAGCTGCACGATAAGCGTGACAGTATCGCCGCACGCGATGCAAAACGCGAGATGGACCGTGCGATGAAAGAGCGTAATCGTTAATTAAAAATGGAAAAGCTGAGAGCAGAATATTCTCCATTCTCAATTTTTCATTCTCCATTTCCAAATGGGGCCGTAACGGGTTCGACGGGGGTGTTGAAGCCGGGATAGCGGGCCGCAGTGGGGATCTGCGATAAAAGCTCCAACTGTTTATAAATTAAACAACAACAATTATACTCTTCAGGCTGCCTAATTAGGCTTAGCCCGTCGGCTCAGAGAGGACCACGGCTCAGAGACCCGGCGTCGATTAGTGGTGAACGTGTACGAGGTAAGAGTTGCCCTCGTCATGTAAAATGACTCTACCAAAACGGTAAGCCTGTTTGCCGGCGTGCCGCGGCGGGAATTTTAATCGACAAACTGCGCCCGGAGAAGTCCTCGTGGATGCGCTTTCGGACAGGGGTTCAACTCCCCTCGGCTCCACCATAAGTCCACCGTAATTTTGATAGAATTACGGTGGACTTTTTCTATGCTCGAAAACTGCATAAAATCAAGATTTTTCCGTTTCAGCTGCATAAAAAGCAACCGCTGCGGAGCATTTTCACAGCGGTTTTTCTGCATTTTGCGGGCGTTACGGAGTTCTGCAGCTGTGAAAACGCAGAAAACAGGAAAATCCCGCTGGTTTTAGGTCAGCGGGATTTTTCTGCGATATCAGGCGCAGTGGCGGAACATCTTATCCATCATAATGCGGGCGAGGATGAATCCGAGCGGCAGCGCAGGAATGATGCCGTTCGAGACCCGACCGCATATCCGACTTGACCATGGCGATGCCGCAGGTCATTTCGGCAATCTTGAGACAGCCTGCGTACACCGGACAGGCCGCCGCGGCCGAAACGGTTGTGCAGAGCACAAGAATCAGGTAGTGCTTGGACCGCTTACAGCGCACGGCGTTGCCGATACCTGCACCGAAGAACGCGAGTATCATCTCGAACCCAGGCGCCGCCGAGTAGAAATGTAAGGGCACAGCAGGCGAGTGCGGCAGCCAGACCGATCATCAGCAACGAATTGCTCAAGTCGGTTGAGTTTTTAGGTGCTGACACCTGTACTGGTCAGCGTAAGCGTCTGCGAAAACGCCTGCTCCGATGTTCCATCTGATAACATCGGAGCAGGCGATAAAAAAGGGGAGTCAGCGGGTAGCCTTCAGGCGTGCCATAGCACGGGCCAGAGCCGCTTTGGAGAGATGATATTCACGAATACTCTGCTTCTGGCGCAGCCGTTCTTCCGCGCGCTCTTTGGCGCGTTCGGCACGCGCACGGTCGATTTCGTCAGGACGTTCGGCGCTGGATACCAGAAGAATGCAGTAGTCCGGCATAATTTCTGCGAAGCCGTCGCTGACAACGACCTCGTGCGGTGTGCCGTCTGTCTGGAACCGCACCGTACCCGGACGGAGTGCGGTAACGACCGGCTCATGTCCCGGCTGCACGCCGTATTCACCGTCGAGTGCAGGCATAGTCAAATTGGTTGCCGGTCCGGTGTAAAACTGCCGGTCCGGCGTGATGATCTCCAGATAGAAGGTGTTCTCCATCAGAGTGCCCCCATATCCTTGGCCTTTTTGTGGACCTCGTCTACCGTGCCGACCATGGAGAAGGCAGCCTCCGGATACTGGTCAAGTTCACCGCCGAGCAGCGCTTCAAAGCCGCTGATGGTGTCCTCAAGCGTTACATAGCGCCCTTCCAGACCGGTAAACTGCTCGGCAACCGAGAACGGCTGCGAGAAATACTGCTGCATGCGGCGGGCACGATCGACAATGCGGCGGTCGTCTGCACCAAGCTCCTCCATACCGAGGATGGCGATGATGTCCTGCAGTTCGCGGTAACGCTGCAGCAGCTCCTGTGCGCCGCGTGCGACCTTGTAATGCCGCTCACCGACAATATCCGGCTCGAGGATACGCGAGGTGGAATCCAGAGGGTCAACGGCAGGGTAGATGCCCTGCTCGACAATCTTACGGGAGAGGACGGTCTTGGCGTCCAGGTGGGTAAACGTGGTCGCCGGAGCCGGGTCGGTCAGGTCATCCGCCGGAACGTAGACCGCCTGCACGGACGTGATTGCGCCGTCCTTGGTGGAGGCGATACGCTCCTGCAGAGCACCGACCTCATCAGCCAGCGTCGGCTGGTAGCCGACCGCCGAGGGCATGCGGCCCATCAGTGCGGAAATCTCCGAGCCTGCCTGTACATAGCGGAAAATATTGTCGATAAACAGCAGCACGTTCTGCTTTTTCACATCGCGGAAGTATTCCGCCATGGTCAGACCGGTCAGTGCAACGCGCATACGCGCTCCGGGCGGTTCGTTCATCTGTCCGAACACGAGCGCGGTCTTGCTCAGTACGCCGGATTCCGCCATCTCGCGCCACAGGTCGTTGCCCTCTCGCGTGCGTTCGCCGACACCGGTGAAGATGGAGTAGCCGCCGTGCTCGGTGGCGATGTTGTGAATCAGCTCCTGAATGAGCACGGTCTTGCCGACACCGGCGCCGCCGAACAGACCAATCTTGCCGCCCTTGGCATACGGCGCGAGCAGGTCGATGACCTTGATGCCGGTCTCGAGAATCTCGGTCGTCGGGTTCTGCTGTGCAAAATCCGGCGGCGCACGGTGGATGGACCACTTTTCCGGTGCGTTTACATCGCCCTTTTCGTCGATCGGCTGACCGAGCACGTTGAACATGCGTCCAAGGGTCGCTTCACCGACCGGCGCTTCAATCGTGTGACCGGTGGACAGCACCTCGTCGCCGCGGCCGATGCCCTCACTCGGGGAGAGCATGATGCAGCGCACGGTGTCGCCGCCGACGTGCTGTGCGACCTCCATCATGCGCGGCTGTCCGTCCGGTGCAACGGAGAGTGCTTCATTTATCTCAGGCAGGCTGCCGCCGTCAAAAGCAACGTCCACAACCGGACCTGTTACCTGTACCACGGTACCTTTGCGTTTCATAGTAATTTCCTCACTTTCTATGCGCGTCTGCCGTCTGCGAGAAAGCGGACGGTCCGCGTCGGAATCGGACGGCGGGGCTGCGGTGTTTCCGCGGCGCTGCCCTGTGTGCCGCCGACGATCTCGGTGATCTCCTGCGTGATGGCGGACTGCCGTGCGCGGTTGTAGTGCAGTGACAGCGATTTGAGCATATCGCGTGCGTTGTCGGTCGCGGAGTCCATTGCCGTCATGCGGGCATTCTGCTCGGCACAGAAGGACTCGACCAGCGCGCCGAACAGCTCACCCTTGACATAGCCGGGCACGAGGTGCTCGAGTACGCGGTCTGCCGAGGGCACATACTGCACCATCTGATGATACGGTCCGTGTTCACTCGGACGCGGCTCCCATGGGAACGCGTCAATGTCGAGCGGCAGCAGCTTCTGCACGCGCGGCTCAAGCCGCATAGGCGTTACCATTTCGGTGTAGACGACATACACGTCGTCGAGCTGACCTTCGCGGAACAGACGGATGAAAATATCCGCAATGTCCCGCGCACGGGCAATCGTCGGGTCCTGCACGGTGAACATGAACTCGCCGTCCACGCGAATGTCGCGTTCGGCGAAGTACGCGCGGCCCATCTGACCGATGAGGAACAGCGTTGGATCGTCCTCCTGTGCAAGATGCTTCTCGGCCAGACGCAGCACGTTGTGATTGTACGCACCGGCCAGTCCCTTGTCGCCCGTGATAACGATGTAGCCGGACTTGCGGTGCTTGACCTCGGGCCGCTTGTCGAAATAAATATGCTCGATTTCAGGGGAATGGTGCAGAATATCGGCAATCGTGGAGCTGATCTTGAGAAAATACGGCTGCACATTGTTCAGCTGCTGCCTTGCCTTGCGCAGCTTGGAGGACGAGATCAGGTACATCGCGTTTGTGATCTTGAGTGTTTGCTGCACACTGTCAATGCGGGTGCGGATCTCCTTTATGCCTGCCATGCTGCACTCACCTGATCTTTATAGGTTTTCAGGGCTTCCCGGATCTGCTCGGCAGCCGTGCCGGTCAGGGTACCGGTGGACTGAATCTCTGTCAGCAGGGAATCGGGCAGACTGTCGGCAAATTTCTGCACAAAATCGCGTACCCGGTCGAGCGGAACATCGCTCAGCAGACCGTTGGTCGCAGCATACAGGATAACCGCCTGCCGCCATACCGGCATCGGGTGGCACAGCGGCTGCTTGAGGATTTCCATCAGGCGTTTGCCGTGCTCGAGGGCCTGCTGAGTGTCCTTGTCCAGATCCGAGCTGAACTGGGTGAATACCTCCAACTCGCGGAAGCGAGCAAGATCGATACGCAGCGTACCGGCGGTTTTCTTGATGGCCTTGGTCTGTGCCGCACCGCCGACACGCGATACCGACAGGCCAACGTTGATCGCCGGACGCTGACCGGCAAAGAACAGGTCGTTTTCCAGATAAATTTGACCGTCCGTGATGGAAATGACGTTGGTCGGAATGTAGGCGGAAACATCGCCTGCCAGCGTTTCAATGATAGGAAGCGCGGTCATCGAGCCGCCGCCGTACTCCGGCGTCAGGCGGCAGGCACGCTCGAGCAGACGGGAATGCAGGTAGAATACGTCGCCCGGATACGCCTCACGGCCGGGCGAGCGGCGCAGCAGCAGCGACAGCGTGCGGTAAGCGACCGCGTGCTTGGATAGATCATCATACACGATGAGCACATCGCGGCCCTGACTCATGAAATACTCGCCGATAGCGGCGCCGGCATACGGCGCGATATACTGCTGCGGCGCACCGTCTGCTGCAGTGGCAGAAACAATGATGCTGTAATCGAGTGCGCCGTATTTCTCGAGCGTGCCGCGCAGGCGCGCCACTGTGGATGCCTTCTGGCCGATGGCAACGTAAATGCAGATCATATCCTGCCCCTTCTGGTTCAGGATGGTGTCGATGGCAATGGACGTTTTGCCGGTCTGGCGGTCGCCGATGATCAGCTCGCGCTGACCGCGTCCGATCGGCACCATCGCGTCAATGGCAAGGATGCCGGTCTGCATCGGCTGGTTTACCGGCTCACGCGATACCACACCCGAAGCCTCTCGCTCGATCGGACGGCGCTCGGTCGTTTCAATCGGTCCAAGGCCGTCAATCGGTTCACCGAGGGCGTTGACCGTGCGGCCGATCATCGCATCGCCGACCGGAACGTCAGCCGCACGTCCGGTGCGGCTGACCGCCGAGCCTTCATGCAGGCCGTCCTCGCTGCCGAGCAGTACCACGCCGACGCTGTCGCGTTTAAGGTCGAGCACGATGCCGTGCACACCGGTGTCAAACTGCACCAGTTCGCCGTATACAGCGCGGTTTAGACCGTAAACGGTGGCGATACCGTCGCCGACCTCGATGACCGTGCCGGTTTCGTCGCAGCGCGTACGGTTGTCATATTGTTCAATCTCCTCGCGGAGAATAGATAAAATCTCATCTGAATGGTTCAATGGTTTTCACCCCTTTACAGGTCATGCGCCAGTGCGCGAAGCTGTCCGCGCACGCTTTTATCGTAGGTTACGCCGTCGATTTCGGCAGTAAAGCCGCCGAGCAGCGTGTCGTCCTGCACGATTTCAAACGTAACCGCGCGGCAGCCATGCCGTGCGCACAGCAGTTTGGCAAGCGAACTCAGTGATTCATCATCCGGTTCGCGGGCACAGCGGAATACGCACAGGCCCTCGCCGCGGTCGCGCAGCTCAAGCAGGCGGAACTGCCGGACGATCTCCGGCAGGAGCGCAAAGCGGTTTTTGTCCGCCAGCAGCAGATAAAAGTGCTTCAGCTCGCCCATCGTGTCAAAATCGGGCAGGCGGGACAGCACAGCTTTTTTCTCCCGCGCACAAACGGCAGGCGAGCACAGCGCGTCCCACAGCGGCGCACAGCCGGTCAGATAATCGGTGGTTCGCTGCAGATTGCTCAGCGTGCAGCCGGTATGACGCAGGGCACCGGCATACTGTACGGCGGTCGAGTTCATCGCGCGGCCTCCGTTTCTTCCCGCAGAAAATCATCGATCATGGCGCGGTCGGTGTCGCTGTTCAGCGTCCGCTGGGATACCTTGGCGGTGGTCAGCAGAACGAGAGCGGCAATCTCCTTTTTCGCCTCACGGAGCATCTGCGTCCGCTCGGATTCCCGACGGCGGGCAGCCTGCTCGTCCAGCCGCTGCACAGCGGTCTGCGCTTCTGCAACCAGCCGGTCGTACTCCTGCTGACCGCGCGTGCGGGCATCCTCGATGATTTGCGCTGCCTCCTGCTTTGCGGAAGCAAGCTGTGCGGCGTGCGCGTTTTGCTGCTGCTCAGCCTCGGCGAGACGTTTGTCCGCCTGATCGAGCGTGTCCGACACCTGCTGCGCACGGTCATCGAGCATTTTTGTGATGGGTCCGAACAGGAATTTCTTCATCAGCACGAACAGGATGAGCAGATCAACAAACACCCAGATAATCTGCGAATTTAGATTGAGGATCATTCGATCTCACCCCGATCAATTCATGAAGATAAGCAGGATACCGATCAGAAAACCGTAGATGGCGGTTGCCTCGGCCAGTGCACAGCCGAGGATCAGGTTTTTGCTGATCTGGCCGGAGGCCTCCGGCTGACGTGCAATGGCTTCCGAGGATTTCGCGGTTGCATAGCCGATACCGAGACCGGCGCCGATGCCGGTCATAACTGCAATAGCTGCACCAATAGCAATACTCATTTTTTGTGATCCTTTCTCAGATAAAACAGTGGTTACTCAAGCGATTCCGACAGAAAAAGTGTTGTCAGGAATACAAATACGATTGCCTGTATCATACCGTCGAATACATCGAAATACAGGCTCAGCGGGATGGGGACAACGACCGGAATGGCCATTTTGACCAGCTCCATGATAACGAATCCGGCGAAAATGTTGCCGAACAGTCGCATGCAGAGCGACAAAGGCCGAATGCCGATCTCCATAATGTTGAGCGGCGTGACGACCGAAACCGGTTCGCTGAACTTTTTCAGTCCGCCGCGCAGACCGTGGAACCGGAACTGCGAGCCGTAGATCAGCAGGGCGCTCATGATCGCCAGACCGGCGGTGACGTTCAGGTCTTTGGTCGGCGGCGTTACGCCGAACAGACCGGCCATGTTCGCCAGCGCAAGATACAGGCCTACCGTGCCAAGGTACGGAGCGAAGGTGCGCCAGTATTTGTCGCCCAGTGTGTCGCGGCAGAAATTGTTGATGAAGCCCACCAGCATCTCTGCGGCGATCTGCTTTCGCCCGGGACGCTTGCGCAGTCCGTGCGTCAGCCAGATGGCAAGCAGGGTCAGCACAACTATGATTGCCCAGCTTACCACAGCGGATTCCGGAACCGGTATTCCGCCGAACAGCGGAATCTCGAACGCAATATGGGTTTGCAGTTCGGCATTCAATTCCGCTTTGATTTCACCCAAAGGGCATCACCTCGTTTGTCTATAAGTTGGTTTACGCGCTTATTGTAAAAACCTGTCGGAGTTTACGCAAGCTTATGAAACTAAAAAAAATTAACCCGCGCAATTTGACAGATTTGCATAAATCTGCAGAGGGGATTTGATGAATGTTGACCAGTGTGTTATGATATGAAGTATCTTCTTAAAAGGAGTGGATGAATTTGATAAATGCACGTTCCTCCGGCTCACTGCACCGGCAGGTGCGCCGGATGCTGATCCTGTGCATTGCGGTGGTGGTGCTGCTGTCCACGTCGGTCGGTTTGGGCATCGGCCTGTATCAGGAGGTGCGGACGCGCGACCAGCTGCTGTCCAATGCAGCGCAGATGGCGGCAGATGCGCCGCTGCTGATCGAGGATATTCGGGCAGATAACGCACAGCAGTATTTGGCGCGGACCGTACGGCGTGTATCTGAAGTGGATATGCTCGGCGTGTATGATATTAAGGGCAAGCCGACAGTGTTTTACGATCTCGTGTCCGGTACAGGCGACGCATCTTTGCTGCCCGAACTGAAAGCGGATACGGTCAGCCGCCTGTGCAGCGAGGAAAAGCCGGTGCTCTCGAACGATGAGATGCCGGACGGCGCGGATCGCTGTGCCTATGCTGTCATGCGCGATGAAAACGGCAGGTGACCGGTATCGTCATGGCAGGGCTGTATCTGCGCTCCTACCATCGGACGGTGCTGCGTGTGCTGCTGTCGTATCTGCTCATCACGCTGTTCGCGCTTGGCATCGGCAGTCTGCTCAGCGTGCGGTTTTCCAAGCGGGTCAAGCGGGAACTGCTGGGCTATGAGCCGGACGCGTTCCGTCAGCTGTTTCTGCAGCGCATGGATATTCTGGATGCATTGGATGAGGGTCTGATGGCGATCGACGAACACAGCATGATCACCTATATGAACCGTGCGGCAGCGGATATTCTCAAAATCAAGGTGAAGGATGCACTCGGTCAGCCGTTAAAGACGGTCTATCCGCGCTCGACGATGGCGCGCGTGCTGCAGACCGGCAAAAGTGAATACAACATCGGTCTGGAGTCCATCAAGCACGTTTCGGTAATTTCCGACCGTATGCCGCTTTGGCGGGACGGCAAGGTGGAGGGTGTTATCGCTATTTTCCGCAACCGGACCGAGGTCACGCGACTGGCGCAGGATTTGACCGGCGTGCAGCACATTGTCGGTGCGCTGCGGGCGTATACGCATGAGTTTACCAACAAGCTGCATGTGATTCTCGGTCTGTTACAGCTGGGCGAGTACAAGCAGGCGGAGGACTATGTGCTGCATTTAACGCAGACGCGCGCACACTCGATCGGCTATATTTCTGAGCGTATTCGGGAGCCGTCGGTTGCGGCGCTGCTGATCGGCAAGGCGTATCGTGCGGCAGAGCTGGGCATCCGGTTTGTGCTCGACCCGGCGAGTGAGCTGCATGGAGACGGACAGTATCTTCCGGCGAGCAGTCTGATCACCATTCTTGGAAACCTGACTGAGAATGCGTTTGACGCACTGCGGGATGCACCGGAAAACGCACAGAAGGAAGTGACGGTCAGCATTCGCGAGGGAGAGCACGGCATGCTCATCAGCGTGGACGACAGCGGTGCAGGCATTGCCGCCGATAAGCTGGACCGCATTTTCGAGCGCGGCTTTTCCACCAAGGGCGAGGGCAGAGGCACCGGTCTGTCACTCGTCAAGGAAACCGTGAACGCGTTCCACGGAACGATTCGCGTCGAATCCGAGCCGGGAATCGGCAGCTCGTTCATCATTACGGTTGCGGAATCCGCAAACGGACAGCAGTAAGGAGGAAATCCGATGTACACAACGGTTATTATTGAGGACGATCCGATGATTACACGGCTCAACCGCCGGTGTATCGAGCAGGACAGCCGGTTTGCCGTCGTGCAGACGTTTTCAGCGGCGCATCCGGCGCTGTTTTGGCTGCAGCGCAACCCGATCGACCTGATTATTTTAGATGTTTACATGCCGCAGATGAGCGGCACCGAACTGCTGCTGCAGCTTCGCGCGGAAGGTGTGGACGCGGATGTCATCATGGTCACTTCGGCGAATGACGCAAAAACGGTCAACGATGCCGCGCGACTGGGTGCAGTGGATTATCTGGTCAAACCATTCGCATATGAGCGGTTCCGGCAGGCGCTGGACGTGTTCTGCCGCCGGAGAGAGAGCGTGCAGCGCGACAGCTTCAGTCAGGAGGCGCTCGATCATACGCTGTTTCAGGCTGCGATGCCGACACAGCCTGTCACGCCGCCAAAAGGTTTGCAGAGCCAGACGCTTTCGCGCATTGAGGCATATCTGCGGGCTGCGCCGGATACACGGCATACCAGTGATGAGATCGCATCGCATGTTGGCTTGTCAGTTGTCACTGTGCGCCGGTATATGAATTACCTGACTGAACAGCAGGTTATTGGCAGTGAGATGGATTACCGCACCGGCGGACGACCGTGTCTGGTGTATTTTCTGCGGAAATAAATCCTATATCATTCTATATAAGATGAGTGTTGTAAAAATCCTCCGTTTTACGGAGGATTTTTACTTTACATTTCCCGACCTCACTTTACAGGATTTTGATAAGAACTTGATGCGCAAGCGTTAGAAGCGGCACCGATTGTTCGGTTACAATGGAAACCGTTGAAAACAAGAAGGGAGTACAACAGCTTATGTTAGGAGCATATTCGCAAAGCATTCGACGGCACAGAGGTGCTGAAGGATATTTCGCTGCGTATTGAGGACGGTGAAATTGTCTCCATTCTCGGTCCGTCCGGCTGCGGCAAAACCACGCTGCTCAACCTGATCCTCAGCATTATCGGCGCGGACAGCGGCTCCATCCGCTATAACGGACAGGATATCACATATACGCCGATGGAGAAACGCGGATTTAAGGCAATACTGCATAATTGGACAAGAGCGATTTGCGAGTAAATTTTGCGTACTGACGAGGCGCGGTTTTGCGGTAATACTTGACGTATTACCGTGAAATCGCAACAAAGTCAGGGCGCGAAATTTCCGCAAAGCGCCGCAGCTTTAATTGTGCGGTGTTGCCTTAACATTGTATTTCAGGATTATGCGCTGTTTCCCAATCTGGATGTGCAGCACAATGTCCTGTACGGACTGAAAAACCGTCCGAACAACGACTTCGTGCGCAAGTTTATCCTCAATCAGCTTGAGATCAAGCGCAATAATATTTACGCATTGTTCGCAGCACGGCAGCGATCGGAGCGGTGGTGTAACGCGGCATGAAACGACATAACAGGGAGCTGCATGTGATCTTTGGTGTAATCGCACTGCTGTTCCTTATATTTCTGGCCGTGCCGGTGCTCAAGCTGTTCGGAAAATCCTTTCTGGATAACGGCATCACGACCGGGTTTTACACCTCGGTGCTGCACAGCAAGGGCTTCGGACGGACACTCGGCAACAGCTTCCGCGTATCGGCGGCAGCGGCTGTACTGGCAACGACAATCGCATTCGTCATTGCTTACGCAATTCATTACCCGCGTATTGCGCGTCCGCTCAAACAGGCTCTGCAGGCAATCGCAACCCTGCCGATGTACCTGCCGACCATCACCTACGGCTTTGCCATCATTTATTCCTTCGGCAAACAGGGCCTGCTGACACGGGTGTTCGGCCGTCAGCTGTTCAATATCTATGGCTTCCGCGAGATGTATGACTACATCAAGCAGCAATGGGTTTGAAAATCGGCTCCATGACCGGTTATACCGATGCAATGATGGCAGTTGTCACCGAAAATGCGGCAAAACAGGGCTACGCACCGGACGCGTGGTTCAGCCCGGATTCGGTGGACGGTCTGGGCCGCCCGAACCCGTATATGATTTTTGCCAACATGCAGAAATTCCAGGTGCCGTCCGTGCAGGTGGTCGTCAAGGTCGGTGACACTGTGTCTGACATTCAGGAAGGCAGGAATGCCGGTGTCCGCTCGCTCGGCGTGCTCGAGGCAGCAGTGTGATGGGCATGACGCAGGCAGCCTATGAGGCACTCTCTGCTGAGAAAAAGCAGGCTGCACTCGATCGTGCGCGGCAGGTGTTCCTCGAGGCCGGTGCGGACGATGTGCTGCTGAACATCGAGCAGCTGCCCGCGTGGATTCAGGCGAACGATTAAAGCATACTGAAATACAAAACCCGAAGTGCAGGTTTTACGCCTGCACTTCGGGTTTGCTTTTTGCTGTTTTTAATGCTCCGCCCAATCAAGCGACCGTCCAACCGCCTTATCCCAGCCGGAGAGCAGCTTGCGGCGTTTATTCTCGTCCATCGAGGGCGCATACAGCGTATCGCATCGCCAGAGCTGCTTCAGCTCCTCGCGGCTGCGCCACACACCGGTCGCGAGTCCGGCAAGATAGCATGCGCCGAGCGCGGTCGTTTCGCGGATGACCGGACGGCGAATCGTGCAGTCCGAAATATCGCTCTGGAACTGCATCAGGAAGCTGTCGCGGCTGGCACCGCCGTCCACAGAAAGGGAGGAGAGGGTAGTGCCGGTATCGCGTTTCATGGCGGTCAGCAGGTCGTTCACCTGATAGGCGATGGACTCCTGTGCGGCGCGGATGATGTGCTCGCGGGTCGTGCCGCGCGTCAGACCGATGAGACAGCCGCGTGCGTACATATCCCAATGCGGCGCGCCCAGACCGGTGAATGCAGGCACGAGGTACACGCCGCCGGTGTCCTTCACCTTGCCCGCGTAGTATTCCGCATCGCGGCTCTCGGAGAAAAAGCGCATCTCATCCCGCAGCCACTGGATGACGGCGCCGCCGACAAACACGCTGCCCTCGAGCGCGTACTGCGTCTCTCCGCTGATTTGAATGCCGATGGTGGTCAGCAGGCCGTTTTCGCTCTCGCAAGCGGACGTGCCGGTGTTCATCAGCAGAAAACAGCCCGTGCCGTAGGTGTTTTTCGCATCGCCTGCCGCAAAGCAGGTCTGACCGAACAGTGCCGCCTGCTGGTCGCCCGCAATGCCTGCAATCGGAATATCGCCGCCCGGCAGGGAAACAGAACCGTACACCTCGCTCGAGGAGCACACGCGCGGCAGCATCGCCCGGGGAATATCGAGCGCGTGGAGCAGGGTATCGTCCCAGTCCAGACGGTGAATGTCGAAGATCATCGTGCGTGCGGCATTGGTCGCGTCCGTGATGTGCACCTTGCCGCCGGTCAGCTTCCACACCAGCCAGGAATCCACCGTGCCGAACAGGATTTCTCCGCGCTCGGCCTTCTCTCGTGCGCCCTCCACATGGTCGAGCAGCCACTTGATTTTCGTTCCCGAAAAATACGCATCCGGCACCAGACCGGTCGTACGTCGGATGTGCCCGGACAGACCGTCCTGCACCAGCCTGTCCACAATATCCGCTGTGCGGCGGCACTGCCAGACGATAGCGTTGTGAATCGGCCGTCCGGTATTTTTATCCCACAGGATGGTCGTCTCGCGCTGGTTGGTGATGCCGATGCCCGCCACATCGGACGGAGAAACATCGGCTGCCGCCAGCACCTCGAGCATAGCTGCATACTGCGTGGACCAGATTTCCATCGGGTCCTGCTCGACCCAGCCCTCGTGCGGATAGTGCTGGGTCAGCTCATGCTGCCGGATGGCGAGAATATTCTGTTCGCTGTCAAATAAGATCGCTCGTGAGCTTGTCGTGCCCTGATCGAGCGCCAGTATATATTTTCCCATAGCGGAAACTCCTTTTACTCTTTGCATCTATCATACCGTTGCGGACGCGGATTGTCAATCGCTGCAAATTTGACGGTGCAGTGCATTTTGTGGTAAAATCAGTGCGAAAAATGCATAGAAGAAGGGGATTGCATGAGAATTTATGAATACGGCGAGCCGAATGCGAAAAACGTGCTGCTGCAGCCGGTTGGGGATCACGACCTGCCGGCCATCGAGAACGAAATTCGTGAGATCAAGCGGCTGACTGCACAGCCGTTCCGTTTGATTGCCGTCAAGGTTGAAAGCTGGAACAATGACCTGTCTCCGTGGTGCGCACCGGCGGTTTTCGGTCATGAGGACTTCGGAGACGGTGCTGCGGCACTGCTCCGCGAAATCCTGCCGCTGTGTGAGGACGCAGACAGACGATACATCATCGGCGGGTACTCGATGGCAGGGCTGTTTGCCCTGTGGAGCGCATATCGGACCGACCGTTTTTCCGGCATCGCGGCAGCCTCGCCGTCTCTGTGGTTTCCGAAATTTCTGGAGTACATGCAGGCGCATGATCTGCACAGCGCTGCCGTCTATCTCAGCCTGGGCAACCGCGAGGAAAAGACGCGCAATCCGGTGATGGCTGCCGTCGGTGACCGCATGCGGGCAGCGTATGCGCTCCTGCAGGAGAAAAACGTAAGCTGCACACTGGAATGGAACAGCGGCGGGCATTTTCAGCAGCCGGACTGCCGCACGGCAAAGGCGTTTGCGTGGGTACTGGAACACTTATTTTATTAAGGTATAACTTATGCTTGAGAAGTCTGTCGGATTCCTGTATAATAATAAATAAATGTTACCGGTTGACTACAACCGATAACAAAAGTACTTTGGAAAGGGAATAGAAATTATGTTGGAAACGATCAACTCCGTTATCGCAGCGATATCGGATGTGCTGTATCAGCCGTGGTTTGTGCCGTTGTTGCTGGTAGTCAGCGGCATTTATTTCACGTTCCGCTGCAGGTTCATCCAGATTCGTCTGTTCAGGGACGCGTGCAAGGTCATCATGGAGAAGCCGGAAAGCGAGGGGAGCATTTCCTCGTTCGGCGCACTCATGATCTCCACCGCGTCACGTGTCGGCACGGGCAACATCATCGGTGTATCCACGGCAATCTGCCTCGGCGGACCGGGCGCTATCTTCTGGATGTGGGTAACCGCACTGCTCGGCGGTGCAACCGCCTTCATCGAGTCTACGCTCGCGCAGATTTACAAAAAGCGTGCACCGGACGGCAGCTGCTACGGCGGTCCTGCGTACTACATGCGCGATGCACTCGGCAAGCGCTGGATGGGTGTCATCTTCTCGGTGCTCATCATCCTGATCTACGCAGTCGGCTATAACATGCTGGCAGCGTACAATCTGCAGTCCACATTCTCGGTGTTCAAGTTCTACCATCCGGTTATCACGCCGGCGTTCATCGGCGTCATTCTGGCGTTCCTGTTCGGTGTAATGGTACTCGGCGGCGCAAAGCGTCTGGCAAGCATCACCGAAATCCTTGTTCCGTTCATGGGTATCCTGTATGTACTGGTTTCGCTGCTCATCATCTTCCTGAACATCAGGAATGTACCGGGCATGTTCGCGTCGATCTTCCGCAACGCATTTGACTTCCAGTCCGTGATGGGCGGCTTCTCCGGCAGCTGCATCATGTACGGCGTGAAGCGCGGTCTGTACTCGAATGAAGCAGGTATGGGTTCTGCACCGAATGCAGCCGCAACCGCATCTGTTTCCCATCCGGCCAAGCAGGGTCTGGTGCAGATGCTGTCCGTATTCATCGACACGCTGCTCATCTGTACGGCAACGGCGTTCATGTGTCTGTCCACCAGCGTTGTTCCGACCGAGGAAATCGCCGGTGCGGTTTATGTACAGAATGCTATCGCATCCACGCTCGGTACGGCAGGTCCGGTGTTCCTTGCTGTGGCGATGATGCTGTTCGCGTTCACCACGCTGCTCGGCAACTACTCATACTGCGAGGGCTGTCTGGAGTTCATCCTGCATCGCAACATCAAAAAGCATGAGCTGCTCCTCTTCCGTCTGTTTGCTACGGCCATCGTGTTCATCGGTGCGATTGCAAACGCCGGTCTGGTCTGGGATACTGCGGATATGCTGCAGGGTATGATCGTCGTAGTCAACGTGCCGACTATCCTGATTCTTGGCGGCACGGCAATCAGGTGCTTGAATGATTACGTTGCAAGCCGCAAGCGCGGTGAGAATCCGGTATTTCACGCGAAGAACATTGGCATCAAGGAAGAAACTGATTTCTGGAAATAAGCGCATAAGAAAAGGACTGCTGCACAAGGATAAAACCTGTGCAGCAGTCCTTTTTTGTTATGCGTTTGTGTTCTCCTGCGGCGGATTTGCCGTTAAATCGCGGAAATGCTGCAGGCGTGCCGTCCACAGCGTGGTATCCTGCGGTTCATCCGGCGAGATCGAGAGATTGTTCTTCGTCCAGTCCGCGAGAAACACACTGAATTTCTCCGCACCGACACAGTTGTAATGCAGTGAGTCGTAGAAGTCGTTTTCCGGATCTGCGGCAATCTGCGCGGTGTAGTCGCTGCAATTCAGTGTCGATACACCCTCGCGTCCGTCAAACTGCGCGGTCAGCCTGTTCCAGTCGGCATCGTGCAGACGCTTTGTCGGGGCACGGTACAGTACCAGCTGAATATTGTTCCTGCGGCAGAGCGCGTAAATGTCTTCGAGGGCGTCCATATTGCGCGCCCAGTCCTCGGGGGCAATATCAACCGTTTCGCAGTCGTCCGGACCCTTGTCCGTGCCGCCGGACAGAAAGGTGTAGCCGGCCAGCATATCCTCGGTGTACGGCTGCACGTCCTCGCTCTTGAGGGTCGTCCAGCGGTCGTGATAGAAGTACAGCGGAAACAGCAGTCCCTTGCGGACTTCGGGTTCGGCGTTAAAAAAGGTCGCGTGCAGACGATTGATGCCCCACGGCATCTGACCGATGTTGGTTTTGGTGAAGCCCATGTATTTGTGGAACGCTATACCGGTGCACTCCACGAAAACCGCCTTGGGTGACTGCGTGCGCAGGCTTTCCTTTAAGTAATCCAGCGTCAGCGGAAGCGGCTGCTCGGGTCCGGCCTGCACAAAGGCGGTCAGACCGGAGTTTTTCCAGTACACGGCAGGAACGACATCGCAGTAGGTGACGGACGAGCCGAAGAACAGCACATCGATCGAATCCGTCTGCTCCTGTTCGTACATGCCCCAGACCGAGCCGTAATCATGCTGCTGCGGTGTGAGATAATGGGTCGCACCGGCGAGGATACCGCCGAGCACTGCCGCAGCGGCAAGGAAGGCCGCCAGTTCTCTCTTGAAAATGTGTTTCACGGCGATTCCTCCTTAAAACTGGAAATAGACGAATTCCTGCGGGTTGAATCCGGTGCCGTACGCGCCGCACACGGCCGTCACTGCCAGCAGGATAACCCAGACCGCGTACCGGAGCCAGACGGTCTCCAGCAGCTTTTCCCGCAGCGGGAACCGGTCGCCGATGATGTCGGTCAGCACCAGTCCGATGAGGCTCACGGCAAGCACATGCAGCGCACGCTCGGTCAGACCGAGATGCGTCAGGTTAAGCGGGAAGCATGCGCCTGCCGCCGTCACAATGCGTTTGATAATAGCACACGCCTGCAAAGCGGAATCCGCGCGGAAGAATATCCACGCAAACGTGGAAAGGCCGAAGGTGATAATCACGCGGATGATCTGCAGCCAGCCTGCGTCCCACGGAATGTGCAGTGCAGCGCACAGGCGCTGCTTTGCCGGTGTCAGCAGGCCGCCGATAACCTGGAAAACGCCGAACAGCAGTCCCCAGAGCACATATTTCATGGCGGCACCGTGCCACAGGCCGCTCAGTGCGAACACGATCAGCACGTTGATGTAGGTGCGCGCTTTGCCCTTGCGGCTGCCGCCGAGCGGGAAATATAAGTAGTCGCGGAACCAGGTGGACAAGGAAATGTGCCATCTGTGCCAGAATTCCTTGGAGCTTTGCGCCATGTACGGTGCGTGGAAGTTTTCCATCAGCGTAATGCCGAACAGCCGCGCGGAGCCGATCGCCATATCGGAGTAGGCGGAAAAGTCGCAGTAGATCTGCAGGGCATACGCCACTGCGGCGAACGCCAGCTCCAGACCGGAAAACTGCGCCGGATCAGCGTATGCAGTGTTGACCAGAATCGCCAGATTATCTGCGAGCAGCACCTTCTTGACCGTGCCCTCGATGAGCCGTTCGGCGGCAAAGCGCACATCGTCCGCAGTTGCGCGGCGCGGCTGCTTGATCTGCGGGAGCAGGTTCTTCGAGCGCTCGATCGGGCCGGACAGGATTGCCGGAAAGAAGGTGGTGAACAGCGCAAAATCGAGGAAATTGCGCTCGGCTTCACGACCGCGGTACACGTCGATCATATAGCCGCAGATGACGAACGTGTAGAACGAAATGCCGATCGGCAGAGCAAGCTGAGGCAGACTGAGCTGCACACCGGTGCAGCCGAGCAGCTCTCCGAAAAAGCCGAGGTATTTGAATAACCCGAGTGCGCCGAGGTTGAGCACAAGCACCAGCGTGAGCAGACCGCGCTTACGCTCGGTGCGTTCCAGCTTTTGCGCCGCAAAGAAGTTGAAGGCAACGGTCAGCGCCAGCAACGGCAGAAATTTTACACCGCCGATGGCGTAAAAACAGATGCTCAGCAGCAGAAGAAAGGGTTTCTTGGCCTTCTGTGACAGTGGGTGGTAAATGAGTGCGCCTATCACCAGAAAGACGATATAAGCGAATGAATTTGGTGTCACGTTTATTTCTCTCCGTCCCCAAAATTATTTGTTGTAGCCGGTCACGCCGTTTTTATTCATCCAGGTCAGCTTGACCTGCAGCAAACGGGCGATCGCCGGATTTTCCTGACCGTGCCGGGCTGCATACAGCCGCTGCAGCTCAAGCAGGTCGTTGTAGGTCAAATACGGATAATCCTGACCGGAACAGGTGCCGTCCGGCTTGTAGGAGTAGTTCAGATCACCGTCCGGCTTGTACCACAGCAGTTCGCTCTGCTCAATGCCGCGCACCATGCGGTCAGCGAGGACGGCGTAGCTGTCCTCCTTAACTGCGTCTGCCATCCGGTACAGGAATTCGGCTTCGGCGGCATGATGGTTGAGCGAAGCGTGTGTCGGCGAGGACTCTCCGTTCGGGTGCCAGTAATCCTGCACGAGCCATCCCTCGTCATCGCCGGCCCCGAAGGTGAAATGATGCTGCTCGGCAAAGCTGACGAGAAAATCCGCATACTTACGGGTCTTGTCCAGCCAGCCGGTCACACCGAAGTTTTCGGCTGCGTTGATGTTCGCCAGCCAGAAATCCGTGTTGAAGCGGGTGTCGTAGTAGCCGGGTTCGATGCCGTAATCCGTCTTGAGCCAGGTGCTGCCTGCCTGAGAGGGGATAAAGCCGTACTCGTTCTGCTGCTCGCGCATCAGGTCGATCATCGCCAGACCGATCGCGCGGGAGGCCGGCTGATCGGTGTCGTTTGCCATCTTGCCGGCAATATGTGCCGCCGGAAGCGAGTAGAAATAGTTCTCGTCGAACGGATAGTAGGTCGAAGGTGCGGTATAGTAGTAACCGTTGTAGCACCAGCGGTTGGTGCCGATCAGGCTGTAGTTCGCCCAGCGGCTGAGCATGGATGGGTCGCTCCAGTCGATGAGCGTCTGCTGAGAAGTCAGCAGCAGATAGTCGCTGTAGGTGCCCTGCGTAAGAGCCGCAACCTGCACGGAGAACCGGAAGCCAGAAGCTGTCCGCTCGATCTTCAGCGAGCCGTTTTTGCCCGGGAAATACTCGATCATGCCGTTGTCTCGCGCGGCATAGGTCATCGGCGTGACGAGAATGCTGTCCACGCCGTCCACCCGCAGGAAGTACATGCCGCTCGGCAGCGTGCCCGCAGTGAGCGGCTGCTGTTTCCACGAGGACGCTGCGGTGTCGTACCAGCGAACGGTGCCGGACATGCCCTTCATCTCAAACTGCGCGGCTGTGTGCGCGGGTGCGTCCAGCACGGCGGCAGAGTGTCCCATTTCGACCGCGCAGCCCTGACCGTCCGTGTAACGGCGGGTCGCTCGATGGACTTCGGTCAGGTCCTGTTCGGTCTCGCTGCGCGTCACGTCACCCAGTTTGGTGGTGAAGGCCGTGTAGGAATGGGTCTGCGGCGGCTGCGGCGCATCGGTTTCCCGCTGCTGGTAGGAGACCATCGGTGCAAAACGCTGCAAAATAGTCGCCAGCTGTGCGCGGGAGACTGTGCGCTGCGGAGACAGTGTGGTCGCGGTCGTGCCGGTGATCAGTCCCTCGGCGTTGGCCCACTGCATGGCGGCCTGCGCATACGGATGAATCGAAGAAGCATCCGTGTAGCCGGAGAGCGCGCTTTGTGCCGTCACATCCAGCTTTTTGTATTCGGCAAAGCGGTACAGCATAACGGCGAACTGCTCGCGCGTAAGTGAGGTGCCGGGGCGAAACACCGTGTCGCTGTAACCGGTGATGATGCCGTTGGACACACCCCACTGAACCGCGGTCAGGAAGGACGCATCCTCCGCGACATCCTGAAAGGTAAGCACTGTGTCAGCCGCAGGCGCGTGCGCCATGCGGTACAGCGCCTGCACCAGACAGGCGCGGGTCGCAGGTGCATCTGCAGCAAAGGTATATTCCGAAATGCCGTCCATCAGGTTGGACTGTACGGCGAATTCCATGGCCTGCTCGGCCCAGTGCGGCTTTAGATCGGAATAATCGGCGGCAGCGGCGCCGGTCAGCATCGAAAGACTGAGCATTACGGCCGCCGCGGTATAGCGATGTTTTTTCAAAAGAGTAAACCTCCGTGATTGTTTTCGCGCAGAAAATCATGCGCGTGGTTTATACACTTTCACAATTTATCATTATAACACCGCGGCAGGGCGGGCCGCAATAGCAATTCTTTGCAATATCAGCAGAGAATCACTGCAGATTCTCGATGAGTTTGCGGCAGGTATCGGCGGGCAGGCTGCTGTACAGGTGATAGACGATGTCATCGTGCGTCCAGAGGAGCGTGACCGTGCCGTTTTTCTCGACCATCGTAACCGGACTGCCGTGCAGAGCAAATTCGGTAACGGATGCGTTTTCCGTGTCCACGAGCTTGTGTGCCTCCGAAGTGTCCGTAATCCGGGTGCAGGTCAGGTCGAGAAAATCGGTAGTGCTCTCGTAGGTGACGGTATAGCCGTTAGGTGTGCTGCGCTCATCGGTTTTGTGCATGGTATCCGGCAGACCGGACAGAACCGGCGGTGTGAACGCCTTGCTGTCGGTTTCGGACGGCAGGGCAGACGAAAAACGATAGTCGGTCAGGTCGTTAAACACGCGCACGACAGTATTGATTAGCGATACGCGGTATGCTTCTACGCTCATCGCGCAGCCGAACGAAACCGCAGCGGAAAGCAGCAGAACAGCGGCCGTGCGGCGCGCAAGACGAAGGCTCCGGTTGAACGCCGCAGAGTGCTTTTGCGCACGCATCAGACGGCGCATTTCGCGCCGGAATTTCCGGGAGAACGGTGCTCAGGCAGCGCATCCGGCGTACAGGCTTGCAGCCACAGCTCGCGCGCTTCGGCGGCCTGCGCGGACAGCATATCGTCAGTGATCTTCATTTACGGTTCCTCCATCCCACTCAGCGCTGCGCTGAGTTTTTCCTTGGCACGCTGGATGAGCTTGCGCACGTTCGGCTCGGTTGTATCCAGAATATTCGCGATCTCCGCGTTGGAATAGCCGCAGTCGTACCGCAGAAGCAGTACCGAGCGGTAACGCGGCGGCAGTGCAGCGATAGCGGCCGCCAGAGTGTCGCGCTCGGCGAGACGCTCAATCTCGGCGGCAGGCGCGGCTCCGACATATTCTTCGACAAGCGGCAGGACATTGCGGCGCTGCTTTTCGCGGTACAGGTCGATCGCTTTGTGCTCGGTAATAGTGACGAGCAGCGCACGCGTTTTGTGACACCTCGGTGAAGAAATGGTGTCCAGAATTTCGATGACTTTGAGAAAAGCCTGATGCACCACGTCCTCCGCATCTCTGCTGTTGCGCAGAATGCGGTTTGCGGTGTAGTACATCAGATTTTTGTATTCGCTGTAAAGAATCTCGAACTTGGACTTGTCTGCGTCCGAGTCGATCATTGCCAGATAGAGAAACATTTTTACGCCTTCCTGCCTATTATTTTAGCAGATTATAGCATATTGTGCCTGACGATGCAATCTGAAGAGCGGATTTACAGGCTGCTCTTCTCATGGCGAAAAAATTTCTAGGGCAATACCGCACAATTAAAGCTGCGGCGCTTTGCGGAAATTTCGCGCCCTGACTTTGTTGCGATTTCACGGTAATACATCAAGTATTACCGCAAAACCGCGCCTCGTCAGTACGCAAAATTTACTCGCAAATCGCTCTTGTCCAATTATGCGGTATTGCCCTATTTTTTTGCGGAAGAGTGTCACAAAACCGGAAGGGCATTCGTCTATATAGTATGAGCAGGGCAGGAGAGCCGGAAAGGAGGGATTGCGTGGATAGTGGAAACTGGACTCGATTGATTCACAAACCAGCGTGTTGGCTGCCGTGCCGGCCAATGACGAGATTTGCAGAGAACGCTATCCGACATTTCAAATGGCAAGGCAGGCGGCAGACAGTATAAATGACCAGACATACATAAAGGAGGCGCGTTTCAGTTGAACTATTTTGGGCTGCACCGTGTGGCTGCTCCCGCATGAAAAGGATAGAGCGGCGGACTTGTTGTGGGGACAAATCCGCCGTAAAACGGAAGAGAAAAGTGATACAGTCGCAGACTGAGCTTCTGTGACTGTTTTCGCCTGCTTGCAGAATATACAAAAAATTTTGAAAAAAGTTGTTGACATTTCCGAGGGAATATAATATACTAAACAAGCGCTGTAAAAACGCCTCTGTAGCTCAGTCGGTAGAGCAGGGGACTGAAAATCCCCGTGTCGGTGGTTCGATTCCGCCCGGAGGCACCATTTTTTAATGAGTGCCATTGGCACTCATTAAAAAATAATACCTCCGTGCTGAGGAATCGAGGCCGTAGCCCTCTAACCTCTGAATTGTCGCTTTGCGACATTGGAATGAGAGCAGGCGGCTCTTGGAAATATGCCGGTGGCATATTTCAACCAGCGTGGCTTTTTCCGTAGAAAAAGCGATTCCGCCCGGAGATGTAGCGTCGGAGCGACAAGTAACCCATCTTCGAGTTAAAAATCGCGTTAGCGCGAAAAATCAAATATGCGGCTGTAGCTCATCTGGTAGAGCGCCACCTTGCCAAGGTGGAGGTAGCGAGTTCGAGCCTCGTCAGCCGCTCCAAATCAAAGGGCACCGATGTCATTCGGTGCTTTTCTTTTGCCCGCAGCACACTCGCTTCCTCCACCTTCATAAAATCGGAGGTCGGGGTCCCCGTGAAAGCCTGCGGCTTTTGCGGGGTGTGGATGCGAGTTCGAGCCTCGTCAGCCGCTCCAATTAGAAGCACCGAGTAAAATCGGTGCTTTTGTTTTACCCCAAACCGCCGGCCGCCGCTAATTCTTTGTCGGTTTACTGCTTCATCATGATAATACAATAACCGCTTTGCATGAAATTCCTCTTATCAGAAAATGAAATTTATGAAAAAATACAAAATTCACGTTTGCAGCAGAGAAACAAACGTAAACTGCGAAAGAACGCTTGTGACACCCCGCCAAATATGCTATAATGAGCCTATATTTATTAGGTTTACAGTTTACAGATAAGGAGCTTTCGACGTGAAAAATCGCGAGCAAATTCGTAATTTCTCCATCATTGCACATATTGACCACGGCAAATCTACGCTGGCAGACCGTCTGCTGGAGCAGTGCAAGGCCGTTTCCGTGCGTGAAATGGAGGAGCAGTTACTCGACAATATGGAGCTTGAGCGTGAGCGCGGCATTACCATCAAGGCGCGCGCTGTCCGCATGGAATACACCGCGGACAACGGCAAGACCTACGAAATGAACCTGATCGACACCCCGGGTCATGTGGACTTCAACTATGAGGTTTCACGTTCTCTGGCGGCGTGTGAGGGTGCGCTTCTGGTCGTTGATGCGGCACAGGGTATTGAGGCGCAGACGCTCGGCAACACCTATCTTGCCATCGACGCCGGTCTGGAGGTCGTGCCGGTCATCAACAAGATCGACCTGCCGGCGGCAGACGCGCCGCGCGTCAAGAAGGAGATCGAGGATATCATCGGCATTCCGGCAGAGGACTCGCCCGAAATTTCCGCAAAAATGAATATCAACATTCACGAGGTGCTCGAGCGCATCGTAACCGATATTCCGGCGCCGGAGGGCGATGCGGATGCGCCGCTGCGCGCACTCGTGTTCGACAGCCAGTACGACCCGTACAAGGGCGTTGTCGTTTACATGCGCCTGCTTGACGGTAAGATCTGCCCGGGCATGAAGGTCAAAATGATGGCCACCGGTGCTGAATTTCAGGTACTTGAGTGCGGCTACATGCTGCCGCTTGGTCTGTCTCCGCAGCAGGAGCTGTGTGCGGGTGAGGTTGGCTACTTTACCGCCTCTATTAAAAAGGTGTCCGACACCCGCGTGGGCGATACCGTTACCGGTGTGGAAAATCCGACGCCGGAGGCGCTGCCCGGCTATCGTCCGGCACGTCCGATGGTATTCTGCGGCATTTACACCGAGGACGGCTCCAAGTATCCCGATCTGCGTGACGCACTTGAAAAACTGCAGCTCAATGACGCAGCGCTGTCGTTTGAGCCGGAAAGCTCGGTCGCACTCGGCTTCGGTTTCCGCTGCGGCTTCCTCGGTATGCTGCACATGGAGATCATTCAGGAGCGTCTCGAACGTGAGTTTGACCTCGATCTTGTCACCACCCTGCCGAGTGTTATCTACGAGGTCAGCAAGACTGACGGCACCGTGCAGCGCTGCGACAATCCGCACGACTATCCGAGCCCGGATGTCATCGAGGAGGCCCGCGAGCCGTATGTTAAGGCATCCATCATGACGCCGCAGGAGTTCGTCGGCAATATCATGCCGATGTGTCAGAACCGACGCGGCATCTTCAAGGATATGCAGTATCTGGACTCCAATCTGGTCGAGCTGCACTATGAAATGCCGACCGGTGAGATCATTTATGACTTTTTCGACGCGCTCAAGGCTCGTACCAAGGGTTATGCGTCGCTCGATTATGAATTTATCGACTACCGCAAGAGCGATCTCGTTAAGGTCGATATGCTGCTCAACGGCGATCAGGTGGACGCGCTGTCCTTTATCGCGCACCGCGACAAGGCCTACGGCCGTGCCCGCCGTATCTGCGAAAAGCTGAAGGAAAATATTCCGCGCCAGCTGTTCGAGGTGCCGATTCAGGCAGCCATCGGCGGCAAGGTTATCGCCCGCGAGACGGTCAAGGCGCTCCGCAAGGACGTACTGGCTAAGTGCTACGGCGGTGATATCACGCGCAAGAAGAAGCTGCTCGAAAAGCAGAAGGAAGGCAAGAAGAAGATGCGTGCGCTCGGCACGGTTCAGCTGCCGACCGAGGCTTTTATGGCTGTGCTTAAACTCGATGAGGAAAACTAACGCTGCAACAGGCGGCAAGCTGCTCGGCCTCTACCTGCACATCCCGTTCTGCGTGAAAAAGTGCGCGTACTGCGATTTTTATTCGGTCACGGATGCGTCGCTCAAAGCCGATTACACGGCGGCGCTGATTCGTGATATAAAGGCGTACGGCGAACGCTGTTCCGGTTACACGGTCGATACCGTGTACATCGGCGGCGGTACGCGACCTGCCTTGGCGCAGACTATCTCAGCAGGATTTTACAGGCGGTCGGGGCATGCTTTGCGATTGCGGAAAACGCCGAAATCACGGTGGAATGCAATCCGGAGAGCACATATCAAGCGGTGCTGGAGGCCATGCATAAGCACGGCGTCAACCGGCTCTCGTTTGGCGTGCAGGCGGTGCACGACACCGAGCTCAAACGCATCGGCCGTATCCACGACTTTGCACAGGCACAGGCAGCCGTAGAACTCGCACGGCAGTGTGGCTTTACCAACATCAGCCTTGACTTGATGTACGGCCTGCCAAACCAGACGCAGGCGCAGTTTCTCGACTCGGTAACGCAGTGTTTGACGTTGAATCCGCAGCATTTGTCGTGCTACGGACTCAAACTGGAGCCTGCAACACCGATGGGACGTGAAAATCCGGTTCTGCCGGATGATGATACGCAGGCAGATACCTATCTTGCCATGTGCAGGCTGCTCCGCAGGAACGGCTTCGAGCACTATGAAATATCAAATTTCGCAAAACCGGGTTTTCGTTCCCGGCATAATTTCAAATACTGGGATCTTTCCGACTATCTCGGACTGGGACCGGGTGCCCATTCCTTCCTGAATGGCCGCCGGTTCGCGTTTGCCCGGGATATCAGGGCTTATATCAGCGGTGAGAGCATCCCGCAGGACGAGGAGGAGGTCTCGGACTTCCGGCGGCAGGGCGAATACCTGCTGGTGCGTTTGCGGACCTCGGACGGTGCGGATATGCACGATCTCGAAAACCGATACCATGTCAGCACGGCTCCTTACGAGCAGGTATTCCGCATGCTGGAAAAACACGGTCTTGCCGCTCACGAGGGTACACGGTGGTATCTCACCGAACAGGGCTTTCTGGTTTCCAACAGCATCATCAATACCGTGGTGGAAGCCGGAGAATAATTGAGAACGACGGATTCTCAATTTTCCATTATTCATTTGTTTGTGATAAATTAACATATACGCAAAAATGGAGGAATCAACATGCGCGCAGTAATCACAGTAACAGGCAAGGACCGTACCGGTATCATCGCCAAGATCTCGAACACGCTCTATGAGCATCAGGTCAACATCATCGACATTTCTCAGAATGTAATGGACGATGTATTTGCAATGGTCATGCTGGTAAACATTGATAAGTGCACCGTAGACTTCAACACGCTCATCGACCTGCTTGACAAGGATGGTGAGGAGCTCGGCATGAAGATTCACACCATGCATGAGGACATCTTTGACGCAATGCACAAAATCTGACAAATTGACGGAATCGAGAGCAGGTAACCGATTCTCAACTCTCAATTTTTCAGGAGGTTTAGTTAAATGTCTATGATCAACACGAAAGATATTCTGGAAACCATTAAGATGATCGAGGAGGAGCACCTCGACATTCGTACCATCACGATGGGCATTTCGCTGCGCGACCTTGCGGCGGACGACATTAATGTGCTGGCGGACAAGGTATACGATAAGGTAACGCGCCGTGCGGAAAAGCTGGTTGCCACCGGCGAGCAGATTGAGCGCGAGCTTGGCATCCCGATCATCAACAAGCGTATTTCGGTAACGCCGATCGCCATGGTCGGTGCGACCTCCTCGGCAAACAGCTATGTGCCGCTGGCCAAGGCGCTTGACCGTGCCGCTGCGAGCACCGGCGTTAACTTTGTCGGCGGTTTCTCGGCTCTGGTGCAGAAGGGTTTTGCCAAGGGCGATGAGATCCTGATCAACTCTATTCCGGAGGCAATGGCGGAGACCAATCTGGTCTGCTCGTCGGTCAACGTTGCGTCCACCAAGGCGGGCGTCAATCTGGATGCCATCGGTCTGATGGGCCGCATCATCAAGCAGACCGCAGAACTGACCAAGGACAACGATTCCATGGGCTGCTCCAAACTGGTTGTTTTTGCTAACGCAGTAGACGATAACCCGTTCATGGCCGGTGCGTTCCACGGCATCGGTGAGCCGGAGACCGTTATCAACGTTGGCGTATCCGGTCCGGGCGTTGTGCAGTCCGCAATCCGCCGTGCAGGCGACTGCTCCATCGGTGAGGTTGCCGACGTGATCAAGAAAACTGCGTTCAAAATCACCCGTATGGGTCAGCTGGTTGGCGCACTGGCAAGCCAGCGTCTGGGCGTGCCGTTCGGCATTGTTGACCTGTCTCTCGCACCGACGCCGGCGATCGGTGACTCGGTTGCGCGTATCCTCGAGGAAGTCGGTCTGGAGGTCTGCGGCGGCTGCGGCACGACCGCAATCCTCGCTATGCTGAACGATGCCGTTAAGAAGGGCGGCGTTATGGCATCCTCGAGTGTCGGCGGTCTGTCCGGCGCATTCATTCCGGTTTCCGAGGACGAGGGTATGATTGCGGCGGCTCAGGCAGGCGCACTGACCCTTGAGAAGCTCGAAGCAATGACTGCGGTATGCTCGGTTGGTATCGACATGGTTGCTGTTCCGGGTGACACCACCGCCGAGGTCATCTCCGGCCTGATCGCGGACGAAATCGCAATCGGTGTTGTCAACACCAAGACCACTGCTGTCCGTGTTATCCCGGCCATCGGCAAGGGAGTCGGTGATATGGTCGAGTTCGGCGGCCTGCTTGGCTCGGCTCCGATCATGCCGATCAAGACCGGTTCTCCTGCGAAGTTCATTAACCGCGGAGGTCGTATTCCGGCTCCGATTCAGAGTCTTAAGAACTAACTGCATAAAGCGCATAAAAACAGCTCAGCAATGCCTGAGCTGTTTTTATGCTCTGCCTGTGAGACGAAAAGACGCCCGCTCAAAAATGAGCGGGCGTGAGACTGTCGAAAAACTTCGTTTTTCGAGCAGCCTCTCGCTCGAAACCACGCTTTCGAGCGAATACTGAAGAAAAACCGCGCCCTGCGGGCACATTTTTTCTTCCCTTGTATAAAAAGTCAGGTACACGCCCCGACTTTTTATGAATTTGCTCCGCAAATTCTATTTTATGCGTGCTGCCGCACGAAGCGTAAAAATTAAAATAATACTTTTTTGACAGACTGACGCCCGCTCAAAAATGAGCGGGCGTTTATGGTTTTTACCGATTCTCGTTGCCTTTCTGGCACATGGTAGTGAAAATCACGCCTGCACCGGAGACAACCCCTACGGTTATCCACAGTTTGGATGAGCCGCCGGACAGGTGCTCCTTGAAGCTGTCAGCCGTTGGAATATCGTTCTCTGCAATATCTGTAGCCGAAACCTCGTTGTCCCAGGTTTCACCAGCCGGAATCGGTCCATCAGGAATGTCGATAATGATCGGCTCGTAGGAAACCTCCGGAACATCGGAATCCGGACGGTTTACAGATAAATCGGTCTCATCGTTTGAGATCTCTGAAACGAAAGCAGCGTCCGTCTCCGGAGAATCTTCTGCTGCAAAAGCGCTGATGCTGAGCATATTCAGACTCAGGCTGGCGGTGGTCAGCAGAACCAGAAAACGCTTGCCTTTTCCCTTCATGAGCTCTCCCTCACTTTCGCATGAAATCAGAAGCATAAATTAATGCCGCTTCTTATTATCGAACATAGTTTATCAGACAGCAGATACAGAAAGAGGGTATATTTTGCAAAATGACAGCATTTTCCTAAAAATATTTTATACAAGGCGCTAAAGTGGACAACGGACACGGAAAAAGCCGTTCTGAGGCATAGAACGGCTTTGGAGAAGTTATTCCCACTGCTCCCAAACATCGGCTGGTAGCCGACAGTTGCCTGACGGCCGTTGCGGACAATTGGCGTTTTCATCAGCGTGCCGTCCTCGAGCAGCTTTTCCTTCTTGTCCTCATCGTAGGCGAGGTAGGCAAGCGACGCATAACTCTTGCTTTTCTGGTCGAGCAGGTTGTCCAGTCCGCCGACAGCCTTCAGCACGCTGTCCAGTTCACCCTTGGACATGCCCTTTTGCGCAAGGTCGATCATCTGGAATTTAATGCCGCGCTCCTTGAACCATCGCTGCGCTTTTTTGGTATCAAAACACTTGTTTTTGCCGAAAATCTGAATATTCATGCCGTAATCTCCTTTGCTCTGCTGTTTGCATTATAGCAGAACTGGGAGAGGAAAACAAGGGCAATACCGCATAATTGAACAAGAGCGATTTGCGCAAAGCGCCGCGGCAGCGCGACCGGAGCCTGCGCAAGGAACCGCAGCTTTAATTGTGCGGTGTTGCCCAGATCCTATTGCGGTCGGCGCAGGTGCAAAACGCCGCAGGTGCGTGTGAACGGATACAGCAGCACACAGACAAGTGCGGCGCATCGGCCAACTCACACAGGAGGAGAGGCACTGCGAAGAATACCTCGCCGTGTCGGGCAAAATTGCCGATGGCAGCCAGTCCGGCGGCAGTGAACGCCGGATAGGGGAGCAGGGCAGCGGTGTTAGCTCCAAGCAGCAGCACTGTGCGCAGTAGCAGGAGTGCGAGCAATGCACCACCTGCGCTGAGTCCGCGTGACACGCTTGCGGACAGCCTGGTCTCCGGCAGAGATAACGCCAGTACGACCGATGCCGGCAGCAGGGAGTACAGAATATGCCGGAATTGCGGCAGCAATGCCGCTGTCGGTGCGGAAAAGCTGGCAGGCGTAAGCTGTGTGAATGTCAGCACGCCGGAGAGCAGGAGTACCGTACCGGCAAGCCACGCAATCGGCAGTGCCCACATGGCACAGCGGTTGAGCCCCATTGATGCCATGAGCAGGATGCAGACTGTCAGCAGCACAACTGTGCTGCCGCATGAGCGTCCGGTGAACACGGTCTTCTGCAGGAAAATGCTCATGCGGGCGATGGATGCAAGCAGCGGAAACAGCGAGGTCAGGGCGAGCACCCATTGTGCAGGAGCCGAATGCCGAACACGGTCGGACAGCCTTGCTGCTCCGATACCGGCCAGTGCACAGACCGTACACGCGAGTGCAGCGGCGTACACGCTCTGCCCGTCGGCAGGAAGATACAGTAATTCACTCATCGGCAGCAGGGCAAACAGCGCCGTACACCACCGCGGAAACAGTCGCTCACGCATAGGCACCACCGCCGATCTCACCGTCTAAAAAGCAGTTCAGCCGTTCGTTTTTGAACACTGCCGTACCTGCCGGTGCTGTCTGTCCGAACGCATCCACGCGCAAGGCCGGAAGAATGGCTGTGCCGTCTGCGTGCAGCACATCGGTGACGCGGTACAGCGGCATATCCGGCAGAATACCGTCCTGCGCGGAGCGGTCAAGCAGCTCGCTGAGCGCGTACACCTCGTTGTCGTTCTCCAGCAGCTCGGCGGCAGAGCCGTCCCGCACGACGGCTGCCCGCAAGCTGAGCCGCACATCGTTTTCACGGCAAAGATAGTCCGCCAGCGGAAGAATGCTCTCGGAAACTGCTTCCTCACTTAAAAGCAGCACCTGTGCATGGCTTAAATACAGATCTCCCGGCAGGATACTGCGCAGATTGCGCAGCGCGTCCGTCACATCGGTTCCGGTGGCGGACAGGTAAGCCGGAGCGGCGGTGTCATCCGGCGAGTCCTGCCGCACAACCTCGGCGGTCAGGCAGTACACACCGTTTTTGCAGTCGAGCGCGAGCGCGGATACCGGCGAAACCTCTCTCGCACAGCCGCACAGCAACAGCAGCAGCGGCAGGAATCTGAGCAGCTTCACGGGCGTTCCTCCTTCGACGGGCGTTTGACGGCAAAGCGGTCGCAGCGCATGAAAAACCATGGATAGCGAAGCCAGGTGTCCTCGTGCTCGGCAGAGATGCGCGGCACCAGATTGAGCAGGTACGGTACCGAGCACGAGTGCATGCGGCACAGTGCTGCGAGTGTTAATCCGAGTGCAAGACCAACGCCGTACAGTCCCCAGGAGGCTGCAGCAGCGAGCAGCACGAAGCGAAGCCACAGGGCAGCAGTCTGCAGCTTGGGCACCATCAGACCGGTGACACCCGCGATAGCGACTACGATAACGGTCGGTGCGGCGGCAAATCGCGCGGAAACCGCTGCATCACCGAGCACCAGACCGCCGACAATGCTCATCGTCTGTCCCATGGCACCGGGCGTTCGCGCTCCGGCTTCCTTGAGTGCCTCGAGCACGAACAGCATGAGCAAAATCTCCCAACCGATGGGAAGGGGAACGCCGCGCTGTGCGGCGGAGACAGCGAACAGCAGCCGCGCGGGCACTAATTCTCGGTGATAGAGCATGAGTGCGGCGTACATGGCGGGAAACGTGATCGTGAATACAAATCCGACGACACGCAGGATGCGCGAAAGATTCGCTTGCAGAAAGCTGATATAGTAATCGTCGTTGGACTGAAAGCACTCCTGAAACAGAAACGGCGCTGTGAGCGCTACCGGACTGCCGTCCACGACAACGACGCACCGACCCTCCAGCATACGGGAAGCGGCAACGTCCGGCCGTTCGGTCGTGCCGAGCGTCGGAAACGGCGACCAGCGGTGGTCGCGTATGCGTTCGGCAAGATAGTTGGAGTCGAGCACGCTGTCGATATCGAGCGCGGTCAGACGCGTTTCCAGACGCTCAACCAGACTGTTTTCACACAGTCCGGCGATATAGCACAGGCACACGTTGGTGTTCGTGCGGCTGCCGACGCGCATAAACCGGAATTTCAGCCGAGGGTCATTCACGCGGCGGCGGATGAGCGCCAGATTGGGCATAAAGCACTCGGTGAAGCCCTCTCGCGGGCCGGAAAGCACGCGCTCGTTTTCCGGCTCGGCGGTGCTGCGCTTGTCGAAGCCCTTGGTGTTGACGAGAACCGGACGTGCATCGCCGTCAGTCAGTACAATGGCGTCACCGTAGAGAAAGGCGGCAAATACCTTGTTCATATCGGTTTCCACGCGGCATTCGTCGGCCTGGAGCACAGCGGCGGCGAGTATATCGGCGGAAAGCCGCGGCTGCTCACAGCGCAGGATCGGCCGCACAAGGCTCTGGTTGATGGCAAGGGAATTTACCATGCCGTCAAAGAAAAACAGCGCACAGCGCAGTCCGTTTTGACCGATGGCACGCCGTATGATAAGCGTATCGTCGTTCCGGAACAGCTCCTGCATCATGCGGATGTTTCGTTCCAGATCGGCGGTAAATGTGATCGTTTCCATAGTTTCACCCCAAGTTAGGGTGCGCACTATGATAAAAATTATTCGGAAAGTTATCTTGTAGGGCGGGGTGATCTCATTCCGCCCTACGGTCAAGTGGTCAATTCGGCCGAAAGAACCTCGCCAAATAATCTGATCCCTTTCAGCGCTTCTGTCATCGTATTGCCCGACGAACCTACCTCCACCAAAAACGCGCTGTGCGTTGCATGCTGATTAAAACGCTGGGTCCGCAGATTAAGCGGACGCATGAGCGTCGGATAGGTGCGGTTGAGCCGGTACTGCAGCGATGCTGCACGATTCAGGTTCTCCTGCCAGTCCGGGTGATACAGGCCGCCGTCATCTGTGCCGACTACAAGCATAAGCTGTGCGGTTTCCTCGCCGTTTATCGTGCAGGAGGTCTTGTAGGCGCGGCCGTCATCGGTCAGGATCGAGTCGCGGTGCACATCAATGACGGTTGTGATGGATGGATATTTTGCCAGCGTGTCCTCAACCACGGCAAGTGAGCGGTCATACGCGCCAGTGTACACGGGCGAATCGAAAATTTCGCGGATATGTACGGCCTCAATGCCGTTGTTCTCGAGGACCTTCTGCAGCTCGTCACCGACGCGCACTACATTATAATTGGTATCGGTCGTGCGCTCGGTCTCGGTCGGTGTATACGGAAAAGCGGCATCCGGCGTGTAGCTTTCGCTGCTGTGTGTGTGATAGATAAGCACCTGCGGCCCATCTCCATCAGCGGAAAAATGCTCGTCTGCGGCCAGACAGTCTGCCGCATCCACGTCATACGAGGTCTCGTTGTTGATGGAGACCGTGGCAGCCTTGTCAGCGGCCGACAGCACCGGATTGTCGTTCTCGGTGTCGGACGAGGGCACATAGGTGCTCTCTGCAAGCGGATTTTCCGCCTGCTCATCCCGCGCTGCGGCAGCCGTGCGCGGCGTGTACACCTCAGCGGTATCGTCCGGCGAAACACCGAATTCGAGCGCCATTGCGCGGGTGACAAAGCCGCTGTTGCGAGCCAGACCGGTCAGTGCCTTTTGTGCGATCGGCTCGCCGCCTGCCCGGGAAAAATCAGCAGCGACAGCGCCAGACAGAGGGTGATGACGGCAGGCAGGCGGATGCCGCCTCTCGATCGGAATTTCTGATGTTTACGCCGCTTCATTGCGCCATCCTCCTTGCTGTTTCATGCTATCTATCATACGCCGTACAGCGTGCGAGTATGCCCGAAACCTGTCACGAGAGGTACAGGTCGATATCGGCAACACTGAGGTGCGGATGCAGCGCCATGTTGACTGCATAGCCGATCATGCGGGAGATGTCAGCGACCTCGCGGTCAATATCGCGTGTGGTGATCATCACCGGCTGAGAAAGGTCGTCCAGCGCTTCACAATCAGGCTGCCCAAGCTGACTGCTGATCTCATGTGCGAGCGTTGCGCCGTCCACCACGGTCGGCACACCGACGGCGATAACCGGCACGCCGAGTGTTTCCTTGTTGAGCGCTGCGCGGGCGTTTCCCACGCCGGCCCCCGGCGTAATGCCGGTATCTGCCAGCTGCACCGTACGCAGCAGCCGCGACAGCCGACCGGCGGCAAGCGCATCCACGGCGATGACAGCGGCAGGGCGCACGCGGTCGAGCACACCGCAGATGACCTCGCCGGTCTCGACGCCGGTCTGTCCGAGCACACCCGGAGCCAGTGCGGAAACGGGCCGCCAGTCCGCGAAAATAGCGGGCGACTGCGCGACCAGATGCCGCGTGGCAATGACATGATCGGCGGTCTGCGGACCAATGGCATCGGGGGTTATCATACGGTTGCCCAGTCCGGCGATGAGCACCGGACCGTCATTCGGATGCGGCAGCAGCTCGCGCAGCAGTGTGCTGAGCGCCTTGCAGGCACGCGGAAACGCGTCCTCCTCACGGCGGATGAGTGCATCCAGCTCAAGCGTGAGATAGCGCCCCTGCGGCTTGCCGATCTCGCGGGCGGCATCCTCTGAGAGAATGCGTACCTCGTGTACGGCGAAGCCCTCAAGCATGTGGTCGGACTGCCGGACATGCGGCAGGGCAGCGGCTGTTTTATGGTTTTCAATCGCCTCAACGGCCAGATCGGTGCGGAAAGCCATGCGCAATCCCTCCTTATAAGGATAGTTTTTTTCGAGGAAAAAGTTTTTATGCAGAAAATGAAAAAAACACTTGCTTTTTTTGTGAGAAGATGATAGAATAATATCACTGTTGAATAGAAAACGAAGGAGGTGTTTTCAGAATGCCCAATATTAAGTCTGCAAAGAAGCGCGTTAAGGTTAACTCCGTAAAGGCGCTGAACAACCAGATGGCTAAGAGCGAGCTCAAGACCACTCTGAAGAAGTTTGATGCTGCGATTGCTGGCGGCGATAAGGCTGAAGCAACTGCTGCTTACACGACCGCTGTCAAGGCTGTCGATCAGGCGGCTGCCAAGCACCTCCTGCACAAGAACAATGCGTCCAACAAGAAGAGCAAGATGACTACCAAGCTCAACGGCATGGCGTAAGTTCTGGTATAGAACATCGAAACCGCAAGTTTAACTTGCGGTTTTTCTTTTTGCGTCATTTAGATATTTATCGAAATGTATTGACAAACGCAGAAGATGTGGTATACTGAAAACAATTAGATGGCCATCTAATTAATAGGATAGCGAGAAGGGCGGTGAACGGAATGGACATTACCATTCTGATTTGCGCGATTGCGCTGATTTTAGCGGCAATACTGGTAATCTGGCAGGCAAAAGCGCTTGCAAGGTGCGATTTAATTTGTAAATCCTGCGGCACGAAGCAGAATCTGCCGTGGAAGCGGCTGGTTTTCCGCACGCATGTGGGAAATGACTGGCAGCTATATTGTCCGGTCTGCGGACGCAAAATGTGGTTTGCCGCACGAAAGAGGGGACAGTAATGGGGTTTCAGCAGAGCTTTAAGGCACTTAGCGATCCGGTGCGGCGCGAAATTCTGTCGCTGCTGCAGCGCGGACCGATGGCGGCGGGCGATATTGCGGCGCACTTCGAGGTGTCGGGCGCAACCATTTCGCATCACCTGTCCGTCCTGCGGGATGCGGGTCTGGTGCTGGATGACAAGCAGGGCAAGTACATTTATTATGAGTTGAATATGTCGGTCGTGGATGAGATTCTTGAATGGATCAGCGCCTTGAAAGGAGATGGCAGGAATGAAAAAAATCAGTAGACTGCAGGTGACGGCGTGGGTGCTGTCGCTGCTGCCGGCGGCAATGACAGCCGCGTTTTACAGCAGGCTGCCCGCAGAGATTCCCATGCAGTGGGATCTTGCCGGCCATATGAATTACGAAACCAGATGGCATTTGTGGATCGTGGCCGGGATGGCACCGCTGTTTGCGGTTCTGTTTTACTTTCTGCCGCGGTTTGACCCGAAAAGCAGGAACTACAGCAAGTTTTACGATGTCTATATCGGGTTTCAGATCATGATCGACCTGTTTCTGACCGCAATGTGCGGCATCTGCATTGCGGAAGCACTGCGTCCGGGTACGGTCGATGTGCCGACAGTCGTATGTCTGCTCGTCAGCCTGCTGGTGATGTGCCTCGGCAACATTATGCCGAAGTTTCGCATGAACTGGTACTGCGGACTCAAAACGCCGTGGACGCTGTCGAGCGAAACTGTCTGGACGAAAACGCATCGTGCGGCGGGCCGCATGCTGTTTGCGGCGGGTATTATCGGTGCGGCAGGCTCGTTCGTTCCAAACGAAACTGCAAAGTTTGTGCTGGTGCTTGCGCCAATGGCGGCGGCAACGATTATCCCGACTGTGCTGAGCTGGCGATGGTACCGCGCAGAACAGCAGTGATAGACGAAAAATGGACTTTGAAAGCGCGGTTTGGTGGAAAACCGCGCTTTTCTTGTATAAAAAGGTTAAAATTACAGAATGGTTACAACAAATTTAGTCATATTTTAACTTGTAAAGTGGGGAACAGTGTGCTATAATTTTGAAGCAAGTTTACATAGGTGGGGAATACACCCTATCTATTATAACCACTGGGCAAGGAGAATATTATGAAAAGAACGCGAAAGCTGGTGACCGTTGCGGTGCTGGCGGTTGCGGTGGTCGTAAGCGCGATCACGGCAGCCTATGCACTGAGCGCGAACACCGTGGAGACGTATGCGTATCTTCCTGAACACTCGGTTTACTTTTATGATACAGCAGGAGAGTACGCGTGGGCTTCCAGCGAGGTTGATACGCTTGCCGTTGCAGGCGTGATCAAGGGCGGCGGAACCCATCTGTTTTATCCGGGCAACGCCATTACCCGAGCGGACTTCATCGTTATGCTCGACCGCGCCTATGGCATGAGTGAAGCGCTCGACAACGGTCAGGTCAATTCGAACGGCTCGTTTGTCGATGTGCCGAGCAGCGCCTATTACAGTAAGGCGGTTATCGCGGCGAAAGCCTTCGGCATAGCGGCGGGCACCGCGACCGGTGCGTTTCAGCCGCAGCAGAGCATGACCCGTCAGGACGCAATGGTGTTCCTCAAACGCACGATTGACCGCACGGCGCTCAAGCTGGGCACCGGTTCGGTGAGCAGCTTCTCGGATGCGAGCAGGATTTCCAATTACGCGAAGCCTTCGGTCAGCGCACTGGTCGGTGCTAAGGTGATCGGCGGCTCGAAAGGGAAAATCAATCCGCTTTCCAAGGTAACGCGTGCGGAGATGGCGGTGATGCTCTATCGGGCAACGCATTTGACCGTGCAGGGCAGCGGCGTTGTGTATCAGAGCCGCGGCGATCTGGTCAATCTGTGTATCGGCACGCAGAATTACTGCGATGTTGTGATCGAGAACTATGATCCTTCGGTGACGTATACCGGTCTGATGGAGTATACGGATTTCCGACGAGTCGGCGGCGTTAGCTACGTTTCGCTGAGCGGCAAACGCGCGATCGACCGCACGGTAACGTACACGAACGGCGTGTTCACCTTTGCAGACGGTGAGGGTACAGTGAGCATCCCGGCGGCTGCAGATTGCGTAGCTATCGACGTCAGCCAGCCGTACCATCAGCTGAATGCGCCGACGAGTACCGGCAGTACCTACCGATATTGCTATCCCTCCATCGAGGATGGTGCGGTTACTGCGATTTATTATTCCAAGGTATAACGAAACCACCCTGCTTTCGCAGGGTGGTTTGAGGCTGTCGAAAAACTAACGTTTTCCGAGCAGCCTCTCGCTCGAAACCACGCTTTCGAGCGAATACTGAAGAAAAACCGCGCCCTACGGGCACATTTTTTCTTCCCTTGTATAAATTCCGAGATACATGCTCCCGGAATTTATGAATTTGCTTCGCAAATTCTATTTTATGCGTGCTGCCGCACGAAGCGTAAAAATTAAAATAATACTTTTTTGACAGACTGCAACCATCCTGCTTTCGCAGGGTGGTTTTTCATTGTTAAATGCGTGGGCGGAAACTGGAGAAACGTTACGTTCATTTTTCATTTTCAATTCTCCATTTTCCATAAAAAAGACACCTCCGCTATGCAGAGGTGTCTTTTTTATACATTTGGAGATGAATGAATTTTTGGAGAGAATTGCAGGATTTGAGAATTAAAATTACTCAGAAACCAGCGGGGTGGACAGGTAACGGTCACCGGTATCAGGCAGCAGAGCTACGATAACCTTGCCGGCGTTCTCCGGACGCTTGGACAGCTCAACAGCAGCCCACAGAGCAGCACCGGAGGAAATACCTACGAACAGACCCTCGCTGTGAGCGAACTGGCGAGAGGTTTCAAATGCATCCTCGTTTGCTACACGAATAACTTCGTCGTAAACCTTGGTATCGAGTACATCCGGAACGAAGCCGGCGCCGATACCCTGAATCTTATGCGGGCCGCCCTTGCCGGTGGACAGTACCGGGGAGGTATCCGGCTCAACAGCTACTACCTTGACATTCGGGTCCTGATCCTTCAGGTACTTGCCGGTGCCGGTTACGGTGCCGCCGGTGCCTACGCCTGCAACGAAGATGTCAACCTTGTGACCGGACTGCTCCCAGATCTCGGGGCCGGTGGTTGCGTAGTGTGCAGCCGGGTTTGCCGGGTTTACGAACTGACCGGGGATGAAGCTGTTCGGGGTCTCCTTAGCCAGCTCGTTTGCCTTTGCAATCGCACCGGACATGCCCTTCGTGCCTTCGGTCAGAACCAGCTCAGCGCCGTATGCCTTCAGCATGTTGCGGCGTTCAACGCTCATGGTTTCCGGCATGGTGAGGATGATGCGGTAGCCGCGGGAAGCTGCAACTGCTGCCAGACCGATACCGGTGTTGCCGGAGGTCGGCTCGATAATGGTTGCGCCCGGCTTGAGTGCGCCGGACTTCTCAGCCTCGTTGATCATAGCGTTTGCGATACGATCCTTAACGGAACCGGCCGGATTAAAGTACTCCAGCTTTGCGAGAACCTGTGCGTTAGCGCCAGCCTTAGCTGCAAACTTTTCAGCCGCGTACAGCGGGGTGTTGCCGATCAGGTCGGAGAAGCTCTTTTTAATATCAGACATGGGATAAACCGCCTTTCAAAATTAAGAAAAATTAGAATGTGATGTTAATAAGGAATGATGGGAAAACTCAGTCGATGCAACATCGACACATTCGCCGGATCATCATTGAGATCACTCTCCTTAATTCACTTTAATCATATGTGTTTTGTATGAATTAAATATACAACCGAAACTCCTGTTTGTCAATAGGGATTTTGAAAAAAGTCAAAAAAACTTCCGCACCCGGAAAATGGTGCGGAAGCTCACGATTTAATGATTGAGATCCCAGTCGATGGGGTCGATGCCGTGCGCTTCGAGAAACGCATTGCATTTGGAGAAGTGCTTGCAGCCGAAAAAGCCATTGTACGCCGACAGAGGAGAGGGATGCACGCTTTCGAGCACAAGGTGCTGCGGTGCGGTGATGAGCTTCTTTTTGCTGCGGGCATTGCCGCCCCAGAGCAGAAAGACGATCGGCTGCTCATGTTCGTTCAGCTTTTCGATTATATGGTCGGTGAAGGTCGTCCAGCCGAGGTTTTTATGGCTGTTCGCCTGCCCGCGGCGTACGGTCAGAGTCGTGTTCAGCATGAGCACACCGCGCTCCGCCCACTTGGTGAGCGTGCCGTCCTTGGGAGGTACAATGCCGAGATCACTCTGCAGCTCCTTGAAGATGTTCTGCAGGCTCGGAGGCGGCTGAACACCCGGCTGAACCGAGAAGCAAAGTCCGTGCGCCTGTCCGGGACCGTGATATGGGTCCTGCCCGAGGATGACGGCCTTGACCTTGGAATACGGCGTGTACCGCAGAGCGTTAAAGATGTTCTCTGCCGCCGGATAGATGGTCTGCTCGGCGTATTCCTTTTTCAGCCAGTAGCGAATGCGCTTGTAATAATCCTGCTCAAACTCACCGGCAAGGATCTCGTCCCAATCGTTGCCAAGATGTACCATGCTATCACTCCAAAATTGTTTTCTTACCTTTAGTATAGCATAGGAAAGGGGGTGTGTCAAAATTGAGAATGGATAGGGAGCGTCCTATCGCGCAGACAGTTCGTCCTATTCGGGCTGCACCGGTCGCAGACACAGGTTTTCCGGTGTGCCCGAACTGCGAAGGTGGTTCGCCATTTCCGGGCGAGGATTCCGCCGCTGCGGCGGTGAGGACGTGCGGCGTCCGCCGCGGGGACAAAAAGGAAGGGACACCCATGGTTTCCCTTCCTCTTTGAACTCCTACCTTTCCTTTGTTTGATAGTACGGCGGTAATGGTAGAGAGGAGACCGCTCCGAAAAGGAGTACGGCAGTCGGGTTACCGTTCCGTAGGGGCGCGCATTGCGCGTCCATTCCTCTACCTATTCGCAGTGCCAGATACCGTACTGCTACACAGGCGGCTTACTCCACGCAGGCGCGGCATACCCGTGCCGCGCAAATTTTTTGCTTGTGCAGATTATCCAAATCCTACGGATATAGGCGATATGCACCCGTAATCGTGTTGCGCGGCACTGTTGTGCCGCGCCTGCGTAGACCCAAATTGGATGTAGCAGTACGGTATCCGACACTACGAATAGGCGGATACAACGCGGAACGAAAAATCCTCTGCCGCACTCTTTTTTTCGCAGCGGTCTCCTTCTACCGTTACCGCCGTGCCCTCTAAGGGAAAAGGGGAGATTCACAAGAGGGTGGAAACCGCAGGTTGTCTACCCTCTTGTGCGCCTGCCGCGCGCAGCGGCACTCCCCGCCGTGGTTCACGGAAAAATTCTCCGCCCGAATAGGGTGAACCGCCTGCACGGTTCGGGCATATCCAATTCTCAATTTCGATTTTGAACAAACCATGAATTTTACAAACCCTACTTGATTTTTTTGCGCAATAGGCTTATTATATCAATGTTGGCACTCGGCGATTGAGAGTGCTAACACCGAACAACAAACACAGAGGTGTATGTAATCATGGCAACCAAGCAGTTTAAGGCAGAATCCAAGCGCCTGCTCGATTTGATGATCAACTCTATTTATACGCACAAGGAGATTTTCCTGCGTGAGCTGATCTCCAACGCATCCGACGCAACGGATAAGCTCTACTATAATGCAATGAAGGAAGGCAAGACCGGTATCACCCGCGACAGTCTGCCGATTGAGCTGACGCTCGACAAGGCAAACCGCCGCTTTATCATCGAGGACCACGGCTGCGGCATGACTGCCGAGGAAATGGAGAACAACCTCGGTACGATCGCGCATTCCGGTTCGCTGGCGTTCAAGAACGAAAACGAAAAGCAGGACGACATCGACATCATCGGTCAGTTCGGCGTTGGCTTCTATGCGGCATTTATGGTCGCAAAGCATGTTGAGGTCGTATCCCGTGCGGCAGGCAGCAACGAGGCCAACCGCTGGGAATCCGACGGTGCGGACGGCTACACGGTTGCACCGTGCGAAAAGGCAGAAAACGGCACGAAGATCGTGCTGACCATCAAGGATAATACGGAGAACGAGAATTACGATGAATTCCTCGAGCCGTACCGCATTCAGGGTTTGGTAAAGAAGTATTCCGATTATATTCGCTACCCGATCAAGATGGATATGACGCGCTCCCGCATGAAGGAGAAGCCGGCGGACGCAGGTGACGACTACAAGCCGGAGTGGGAGGAGTACACCGAGAATGAGACCCTCAATTCCATGGTCCCGATCTGGAAGAAGTCCAAGAAGGAACTGAAGGACGAGGATTACAACAGCTTCTATACGCAGAAGTTCTACGATTATCAGCCGCCGCTGTGCCACATCCATTCCAGTGTGGAAGGTGCGGTAACGTACACGGCAATGCTGTTCATCCCGTCTCACGCGCCGATGGACTACTACACTAAGGATTATGAGAAGGGTCTGCAGCTGTATTCCAACGGCGTACTCATCATGGACAAATGCGCGGATCTGCTGCCCGATCATTTCAGCTTTGTACACGGCATGGTCGATACGGCAGATCTGTCGCTCAACATCTCCCGTGAGATGCTGCAGCACGACCGTCATTTGAAGGCCATTGCGCAGAGCCTTGAGAAGAAGATCAAGAGCGAGCTGCTCAAAATGCAGAAGGATAAGCGCGAGGATTATGAGAAGTTCTGGGCAGCGTTCGGCCGTCAGATCAAGTACGGCGCTTATGTTGAGTACGGCGCGCACAAGGAGCTGCTGCAGGATCTGTTGATGTACCATTCCTCCACGGAGGACAAGCTGGTATCGCTCGCGGAGTACGCTTCCCGCATGAAGGAAGACCAGAAGTATATCTACTATGCTTGCGGCGAGACCATCGACAAGATCAAGCTGCTGCCGGTTATGGAAACGCTGTCCGACAAGGGCTACGAGGTGCTGTGTATGGATGACAGCATTGATGAGTTCTGCGTCAAGATGCTCGCTAAGTACAACGATAAGGAATTCAAGTCCATCGCGGATGCAGACCTCGGTCTGGACAGCGAGGACGAGAAGGAGGAGATCAAAAAGCTGAGTGAGGACAATAAGGATGTCCTCGAAGCGCTCGGCAAGGCGCTCGAGGGCAAGGTTAAGAAGGTCGAGCTGACCAGCCGTCTCAAGAGCCATCCGTGCTGCCTGCGTGCCGAAGGCCCGGTAACGCTCGAGATGGAGAAGGTGCTCAACCAGCAGGCTGCTGTCAACGGCGGTCAGAGCGTACACGCAGAGCGTGTTCTGGAGCTGAATGCCGAGCACCCGATCTTTAAGAAGCTGTGTGCGCTGCAGGCAGAAGGCTCGGATAAGGTAAGCACCTATGCGGATATCCTGTACACGCAGGCGCTGCTCATCGAGGGTATGCCGGTGGATGATCCGGTGGCTTACGCAAATGCTGTTTGCAATTTGCTCTCCTGAGATATATAATAATATAGTTAGTATATAATAGACCGTATACGCGGGGATAAAAGAGTGAATGATTGATGGATTGAGAATAGCGATGCGGCTCGGCTGTGTCGATACTACATTTTATTTATGAACAAAACCGGAAGGTGATGAAACATGAAGAGAATGCTGTGGATACTCAATCCGCATGCGGGACGCGGTGCAATGAGCGGAAAGATCATCGGCTGCGTAACCGCATTTCAGCAGGCAGGATATGATGTGACGATTTATATCACGCAGGGTGCGCAGGATGCAACGCGTGTTGCGCGGGAGCGTGCGGGCGAGTTCGATCGCATTGTGTGTGCAGGCGGTGACGGTACGCTGAATGAGGTGATTACCGGTCTTATGCAGGCGGAGACCCGTCCGGTTCTCGGTTATGTGCCTGCCGGTACGACAAACGACTTCGCGTTCAGTCTGGGCATTTCCAAGGTGCCCGCTGAGGCGGCGGTTATTGCGGCAGGCGATACGCTGCAGGCGCTGGACATCGGCCGCTTCAACGATCGCTATTTTAACTATGTTGCGGCGTTCGGCGCGTTTACCGAGGTCTCTTACGAGACACCGCAGCAGACCAAGAACATTTTCGGGCGTGCTGCGTATATCATCGAGGGCATTAAGGCGCTGACCAACATCAAAACCTACCACATCCGCGTGAACAGCGCGGAAACGCAGATGGAGGATGATTTCATCTACGGTATGGTGACAAACACGGTGTCGGTCGGCGGCTTTAAGACCATCCGCCGGATGGCGTGGCGCTGGATGACGGACTGTACGAGGTGCTGCTCATTTACCCGGTCGAAAATCCGATGGAGCTGCAGTGGCTGGCGAATGACCTGCTGACGCATAATGTCGAATCTAACCGCTTCGCGTACTTCCGCACGTCAAAAATCAGTTTTTCGTCCGATGACGAGGTAACGTGGACGCTGGACGGCGAGTTCGGCGGTGCATTGCACAATGTGCAGATTACCAACTGCAGCCGTGCGATCACATTTGCCACCGGCAAGGAGCCGGAAGGCAAAGAATCATAAGAAAAGTCCTGCAGAATGCTGGCTTAACCGTGATAAGGAACGAATGCAGTCGTATTGCGGATAGCCGGCGGATTCAGGTGTGCAAGGATCACAAACGCAAAGACAACCGCCCATTTCCGAAAGGAAGGGGCGGTTGTCTTTTGCTGTTTATCAAAAGCAAACTTATTCAATTTCATGGACGAGGTGGCAATCTCCGTATCGGCAGAGCCCGGGATCATAGAAAAAACGGCGTGACTTTCACGGTCACACCGTTCTTTGCGGCACAATAATTACTTGTCACGATTCAGTGTCAGCTCTGCGGGATTTTTATACGTTGGGTGCAAGCAGGATGGGCTGAAGCTGTCTGCCGTTCATGGCCGCGTCAATGGCGGCGGGAATCAGCGTCATGTCTGCGACAAGCGAGCGCGGCTTGTTATGCGGTGCATCCTGCCGCAGCGGTACGAAATAGTAATGCCGGCGATTAAGCAGCGTGCCGAGATTTGCGGCGCTGCCGGACAGACCGTCATTGGTGGAGACCGCCAGCACGACTGGACGTTCTCCGCGCAGATGGCTTTTGACCGCCATGGTTGCAGGCGTGTCCGTCAGACCGTGCGCCAGTCTGGCGAGCGTATTGCCCGTGCATGGAGCAACGATTAGTATATCAAACAGCGCCTTCGGTCCAATCGGCTCGGCGGAAACAATGCTGTCGATAGGGGAGATGCCGGCGAGTGTGGTCAGCTCCTCGCGCCAGTGCGCGGCTGTGCCAAAGCGGGTGTCGAGTGTACCGGCGCTGTCGGACAGAATCGGCGTGACCGTGTCGCCGCGCTCGATGAGTGCTTGTATAACCGGCATGACCTTGGAAAAGGTACAGAACGAACCGGTCAGTACAAAGCCAATGCGGAGTTTGCTCATAAGATGCCCTCCTCGTGCAGAATGGTGTCCACGGTATCGAATATCGCGCGTGCAGCGCTGAGCGGTGCTACCTTGCCCGGAAGAGACAGCGCGTGCAGCACGCGGCAGCCATCCGGAAGCAGGGTATCGGCGGCAACACCGCCCGGCAGAGATGCAAGATCAATGATGAAGCAGGGCGGTTTCATGTCGGATAGTACCTCGGTTGTCAGGATCGGAGCGGGTACGGTGTTGAAAATCAGGTCAAAACCGGCAAGGTGACCGGCGAGCCTGCGTGTATCCAGTGCGTGCAGTCCTGCGGCGGCGATGCGTGCAAAATCACGCGTACAGCGTGCGGAGACTGTGACCTGTGCATCGAGAGCGTACAATTTGCGTGCAAGAAGCATGCCGATCCGTCCAGCACCAATCACCAGACAGCGTGCATTTTGCAGCGTGAACGCAGTTTGCTCCATCGCGAGCTGAAGTGCTCCCTCGCAGGTAGGGAAGGCGTTAGCGGTTTGGCGCATAAACGGGTTTGCCTTCGCATAGACTGCAAGCGAAGGAGGGATAGCCATGAAATTGACCGAACAGGAGCAGGCTGCTGTTTCGCGCGGCATGATCGAGGGTCTGCTCCGCGCTTTGCACGCGGAAGGCGTGCTGCCGCCCGAGCGTCTGGAGCTGGTGCTCGAGCTGCTGTGCGCAGGCCGCTGACATGCTGCGCGTGGCCGCCTATTGCCGCGTTTCCACCTCGCAGGAGGACCAGAGAAACTCGCTGGAGAATCAGCGGCGGTATTTTTCGGAGTACATCAGCCGCCAGCCGGACTGGGAGCTTGTGGAGGTTTATGCGGACGAGGGTCTGTCCGGCACCTCGTCCGACCGGCCTGCCTTTCGGCGCATGCTGGCAGCGGCAGCAGAAGGGGAAATTGACCTGATTTTAACTAAAGAGGTCTCACGCTTTGCCCGAAATACGGTTGACACGCTCGCGTACACGCGGCTGCTGCGCCGTCAGGGAGTCGGTATTGTATTCATTGGAGATCATATCGACACCCGCCAGAATGACGGTGAATTCCGGCTTACCATAATGGCAAGCGTAGCGCAGGAGGAGAGCCGCAAAATCTCTGAGCGCGTCAAGTGGGGGCAGCAGCGCTCGATGGAGCGTGGTGTGGTGTTCGGATGCGATAATATCTACGGGTTTTCCCTGCGGGGTGGGGAATTGACAGTGAATCCCGAGCAGGCGGCAGTCGTCCGCGAGGTGTACCGCCGTTTCTTGATGGACGGCAAAGGCACTTACATCATCGCACGGGAGCTGACCGCCGGGGGCATTCCGCCGCCAAGCGGAAAAGGAAAATCGTGGTCGTCTACGATGGTGCTGCGGCTGCTCCGCAACGAGAAATACTGCGGCGATCTTCTGCAGCGCAAAAGCTGCACGCCGGATTTCCTTGATCACCGCAAGGTGAAAAATGAAGGGCAGTCGCCGCAGGTCTACCTGCGGGATCATCACGAGGCGATTGTGCCGCGCTCGATGTTCGAAGCTGTGCGGCGGGAACTCGACCGCCGGCAGGCAACCCGCAAAGCCGGCAGCCGACCCTCCGCGCGGTACTGGTGCTCCGGAAAAGTGGTCTGCGGACGGTGCGGCAGTCGGTTTGTGCCGCGCAGGGGCGCACAGGCGGACGGTGGTCTGCGATGGGTGTGCGGGAAACGGGTGCAGCACGGCGTGGCAGCGTGTGCGGCTCCGGCAGTTGGGAATCGAATTTTGCTGGACTGCATGAAGCAAATCACGCAGGATTTGCCAATCGATATAGAGGTGGTATTGCGGCAGACCTTACGCGCGATACCTGATATCACACGCGCTGAAAGGCAGCGATTCTGTACGATTTTACGGAAAAAGCTGTACAGTAACACGGTTTACAGTGCGCTGCTCGATCATATCACTGTAACGGGGGAGGGCTTGACTGTACATCTGCACGGCGTGTCCGAACCGCTGTATTTCGACCTTTCGGGCAGAGAAAAGCCGTCCGTGCAACGCACGGACGGCTGAACACTATTCGCTTTTCTTTCCGCGTTCGTCGTAATCATCGAGGAACGAGTGAAGCACGCCGCCGGTCTTGTAACCGGGCATCATATCCAGATTTACCGAGTGGATACTGTTGAAAATGCTGCGCTCAATATTCGGGTTGTCGCGGCGCAGATGGCGCAGCAGAATCTTGACCTCCTGTCGCTTGGAACCGCCTCCGCCGTTGTCGCACATCGTACAGTTTTCGGTGAAGCGGCACGCGCACTGGATAAATTCGAGGTCGTTATACTGCTTCCACGCGAGGATATCCTCCTCGTGAATGCAGTACAGCGGACGAATCAGCTCCATGCCTGCAAAGTTGGTGCTGTGCAGCTTGGGCAGCATGGCCTGCATCTGCGAGCCATAGAACATACTCATCACGGTCGTTTCAATGACATCGTTGAAGTGGTGGCCGAGCGCGATCTTGTTGCAGCCAAGCTCCTGCGCCTTGCTGTACAGATAGCCGCGGCGCATCCGCGCACACAGGTAGCACGGGTTCTTCTCACTGTTGTTGGCAACCGCGAAAACATCGGTCTCGAACACGGTGATCGGGATATGCAGCAGTGCGGCGTTGCTCTCAATTTTATTGCGGTTGATCTCGTTGTAGCCGGGGTCCATAACGAGGAAAACCACCTCGAACGGCACCTCGCTGTACCGCTGGAGCAGCTGCATCAGCTTGGCCATCAGCATGGAATCCTTGCCGCCCGAAATGCACACGGCAATTTTGTCGCCCGGCTGAATCAGCTGATACTGACGGATCGCCAGTGTAAACGGGTTCCAGATGGTCTTGCGAAATTTTTTGATGATACTACGCTCGATCAGCTCGTGCGGCTGTAAATCTCGTTTCATAATGATGCTCCCTGTATTACTTGACTAACTCGTGATAGCACGCGTCGAAAACGGCCAGAAATTCGTGGATTTCCGCATCTGTGGTGAGGTGGCTCAGGCTGATGCGCCACGAGGACAGCGCATTGCGCCGGTCGCGGCTGACAGCGAACACCGCCCGGGAGGGAAGTCCGTCCGCCGAGCAGGCGGATTTGACCGATACGCACACGCCTTTTTCGGACAGCGCGCGCTGAAATACGGTGCCTTTCACATTCTTGACGCTCAGATTGAGGATATGCGGCACGGCGTGCTCCGGGCTGTTGATATGCACCGCGGGATACGCCGCAAGTGCCTTCCGAAGCCGTTCGCTGTGGCGCTGAACGACCGCACAGCGGCTCTCACGCTCATCGCATGCCAGCTGCAGTGCCAGTGCGGACGAAGCCGCCAGACCGAGTGCGGGCGTGCCGCTGCGGTACAGCGTCGTGCTGGCACCGCCGTTCATTTGCGGTTCGAGCGGCATACGGCTGCGCTTGAGCAGCACGCCGCTGCCGCAGATGCCGCCAAACTTGTGCGGCGCAAAGCTCAGCGTGTCGATGCCGGAAAAGTCCACCGGAATACGGCCGATGGCCTGCGTTGCGTCAACGTGCAGACGGCAGTTCGGATGGTCAGCCAGCAGCGCTGCGATTTCGTTTACCGGCTGAATGGTGCCAAGCTCGCTGTCCACCGCGCAGATGGCAACGAGAACGGTATCCGGACGCAGAAGCTCGCGCACTTCCTCCGGGTCAACCGTGCCGTCCCGTCCGATGGAGAGCAGGTCGATCTCCCAGCCGCGCTCCTGCAGAGCGGTCAGGCTACCGCTGACCGAGGAATGCTCGAGCGGTGTGGAGATGATATGCTTGCCGATATGCCGTGACGCCTGTGCGATGCCCTTGATGGCGAGGTTGTTCGCCTCGGTCGCACCCGAGGTAAAGATGACCTCGGCAGGGGACGCGCCGGTCAGCGCCGCAATCTGCTCGGTGACGCGCGCCATTTCCTCGCGGGCGGCTTTGCCCGCCGCGTGTACCGAGTTCGGGTTGGCCGGAAACCGGCGTTCTATATCGCAGAATCGCTCCAGCACCGCAGGGTCCGCGGGTGCATGGGCGGCATAATCGAGATAAATCATAGCATGGACTCCTCAAAATAAGGTTAACGGCTATAATCATAGCATTCTTATAGGAAAAAGTCAAGATGGATAGAAAAAGACTGCTGTCTCCGATGAAACAGCAGTCTTTTGTTTTACCTCATTGCGGGGTCGGTCACGCCGTTGGCCTCGAACGCGCGGATGCGGTCCAGACAGGTGCCGCACTTGCCGCACGGCTTGTCACCGCCCTCGTAGCAGCTCCACGTCAGCTGATAGGGAACCTGCAGCCGCAGACCTTCGGCAACGATCTGCGCCTTGTTCCAACGCACGAACGGAGCCTCGATGCGGACATCACCGCCCGAGCCGAGTACGATGGAGTGGTTCATCGCATTTACGAATTCCTCGCTGCAGTCGGGATAGGCATTGCCGGCGGCATCGTCGTGATGTGCACCGTAGTAAATCACGCTGCAGTTCTTGGACAGCGCAACGCTTGCCGCTGCCGACAGGAACAGACCGTTGCGGAACGGCACATAGGTCGTAACCGGCTTGCCGCCGCGCTGCGCGAGCTGCTCGGCGTAGGATTCCTCGGGGATGTCCTCAGTCGAGTGGGAAAGCAGCGAGCAGTCGCTGTACGCGAACACCGGCGTCAGGTCGAGAGACGTGCCCTCGATGCCGTAGTATTCGAGAACCGCCTTTGCAGCCTGGATCTCCTTAACGTGCTTCTGACCGTAGTAAATGGACAGCGCACACACATTCTCCTTGCCGTGCTTCTCGATGGCAAGCGCAAGACAGGTCGTGCTGTCCACGCCGCCGCTGCACAGGACCATTGCCTTTTCGCTCATCGGTTGTCCACCTTCTCCGGGTACAGATCGTGGTGGGTGAGACGCTCGAATGCAACCTCCTCCCAGCGGGTGCCGGGCTTGCCGTAGTTGCAGTACGGGTCGATCGAGATGCCGCCGCGCGGCGTAAATTTGCCCCAGACCTCAATGTACTTCGGGTCCATCAGACGGATGAGATCCTTCATAATGATGTTTACGCAGTCCTCGTGAAAATCGCCGTGGTTGCGGAAGCTGAACAGATACAGCTTGAGCGACTTGCTCTCTACCATGCGCTCGCCGGGCACATAGGAGATATAAATGGTAGCAAAGTCCGGCTGGCCGGTCATCGGGCACAGGCTGGTGAACTCCGGGCAGTTGAATTTGACAAAATAGTCGTTGTCCGGATGCTTGTTCGGGAAAGTCTCCAGCATTTCGGGCGCGTAGTCCGAGGGATACTTGTTCTTCTGGCTGCCGAGCAGCGTGACGCCGTTCAGTTCTTCTTTATTTCTTCCGGTCATGGTTGCATTCTCCTTACATTAACTAGCCTTAGTTGCCTTGGGATACAGTGCGCGCTGCAGTACGTTCACCAGAACGACACCGCAGACCGCAGGTACGGACTGACCGATGCACAGGCTGGTGGCAAGTACAGAATACGGAACGTGCAGCAGATAGCTCAGATAGCTCGATACGCCGAGACCGGGCACAAGGATGATCGGGAGGATCATCAGCCAGCGGCTCCAGCCCTTGCGGCGGATGAGCACGATGATCGCGGTAACGATGATACCGACGAAGCAGCCTCCGAACCAGTCCAGCAGACCGAGTCCGCCAAACAGAAAGTTGGCAATGAAATTAGCGAAACCAAGCGGCAAAACCAGGAACGGAAACAGGTAAGCGAGCGCATACAGAGCCGTCGCAATGCGGATCTGGTACGCACCGAAAGAGAAGCTCTGCGTAAAGTACAGCACAACAACGTAAAGTGCCATCACCATAGCAGAAACGGTCAGTTTTTGAACCTTGCTCATGTTTTCTTTTACCATATTTCGTTCACCTCCAAATAATGCACACAACAACGTTGATTGGAAACCTAAGGCAACACCGCACAATTAAGACTACGGTGCTTTGCGGAAATTTTGTGACCTGACTTTGGCTTCGGTTCCTTGCGCGAGTTCCGTCCGCGCTGCCGAAGTTTCACGGTAATACATCAAGTATTACCGCAAAACTGTGCCTCGTCAGTACGCAAAATTTACTCGCAAATCACTCTTGTTCAATTATGCGGTATTGCCTTAAAATTTTTCTGTTTCGTTGTCCCTAGTTTTGTTTTACGACAGGATGGTTTCGAACTGTCATTCCATATCCGGAAGCAAAGTGCCGAACGGCACAAACGATAGTATAGCGTATTTTTGCCGTTTATGCAAGTGTAAAAGCAGCAAAACATGGTTTTGATAGAGAGATTATGCGGTTTCACCAAGAAGCGCGGAATCCCTGCCCGACAGAGAGAAAACCGGACATTCGACAGAAAAAACGCGGTCTTGTCGAAAATTGTCGATAAATATGCGGGAAAAAGCAGGGATATCCGCTTGCGCGGACGCGCTGAATATGTAAAAATAAGATGTAATCCGTAAATCGGCATAAGATAGAGAAAGCCGGGGAAAGCAGTAAATGAAGATCAAACAAGGCAAAATGCGTATTTTACTGGCGTGTGCGGACGAGTCTCTGCTGAAACAGACAAAACAGCTTATGCAGGCGAGCAATGAGCTGGAGCTTGTCGGCAGTACGTCGAACGGCACGAAGGCGTGGGAAATGATTCGACAAAAAACGCCGGATATGGTCGTGCTGGATACCGACCTGCCGTATGCAGACGGCTTTGCCGTTGCGTCATGGATGAGACAGAATAAGATGTGGGATACGAGCATTATCCTGCTCAGCTCGTTCATCGGCGGTCAGACCTATGTGGAGTGCAGCCTGCTGCACATTAACGTGCTGCTGCGTAAGCCAATCTGCGCGGATGCACTGTATGAGCGCATCAAGCTGGCGGTCACCTGTACCAGTCGGGGAGACACGGTGGAGCAGCGGCTGGCCCAGATCCTGCGTGAGCTGGGTATGCGCGAGCAGACGATCGGCTATCAGTGTGCATTGCTGACCGTGTGCCTGTATCGGGAGACCAACGGTGCCAGCATTACCAAGATCATTTATCACAGTGTCGCGCAGCAGCTGAACAGCGAAGGCAGTAATGTGGAGCGCAATATGCGCTACGCCGTTCACCGCGCATGGGATAAGTGTGATAAAGCCGTGCTTGCCAGGTATTTCGGTGAAGCGCGTGCACAGGATAAGGAGCCGCCGAGCAACCGCGAATTCTGTGCGGCTCTCGTGGAGTATCTCCGGCAGGAAGCCTGCCGCCTGTAACCGGACAGCCTGTGCTTTTTGCAAATGCGGCAGGTACCGCGTTGCGGATCGCCAGCTCCTCGCGGGATAAGTAGTCGATGAGTGTCAGTCCGTTCTGCACCGCGCGGGCGTGTACGGAAAAAGGCACGGCACCGGCCAGCGTCAGTGTTCCGGCGGGAATGGTATCGAGTACATCGCCGATCGTGTGCTGTGCATTGGCAAGCGGCGCGTTCAGGCTGCCGTCTCCCATCTGCACCGGCATAGGCAGAATGACCGCGCGTGCATCGTCAAGGCACGCCTGCAGGTCGCTTACAGCCGTGCAGCCTGCGGCGGGACGGCGCTCGAGTGCAAATGTGCGCACGGTGTGGCCTGCTTCGTGCAGCAGCTCGGCTAAATACGCCTGACGCACATCACCGCCGACGACGGCGAGAGTCGTCGATTGATTCATAAGCAAAAACCTCCTTTGCGCCATTCTATGCCGGATGCAAAAGAGGAGTGAAAAGAGAACATCCGCTCTTTGTACAAACAGAGAGCGGATATTTTTGTATAGATTACTGATTGAGTACCTCGAACAGCGTGTCGCATGCGCCGGTGAGCGACTGCGCAGGACCGTCTGCGGTGATCTCATAGGTGTTTTCGCAGCCGATGAGGCCGACACCCGGAATCGCGATCTTCGGCTCAACGGCAAGCGTCATGCCGGACTCGAGCGGAGCCGAGAAGCCTTTGGCGAGAACCGGTGTTTCGTCCATTGTCAGACCGATGGAGTGGCCGAGGAACTTGCAGCCGTTCATAAAGCCTTCGCGGAACGCAGGATCGACGAGAGAGAGGATCTTCTCGTAAATCTCAGCCGGAACGGCACCGGCGCGAAGGAGAGATGCAGTTTCGTTCTCCAGCGCAATGCACTGCTCGTGCGCCGCACGGATCACGCCGCTCTGCGGATGCTTGTCCAGCTCGCCGTAGTAGAACGTAATACTCTTATCGGTATGGTAGCCGCGCCAGCCGCACGGAATGTCCAGCAGGACGGTGTCGCCTTCGTGCAGCTTGCGCTCAGACGAGCCGATGGACTTCATTGCGGTCGAGGTGCCGATACAGCCGGAGGGACTGTCCAGCGCGGTGGGACACAGGCTGTTTTCGCTGAAGCTGGCAATGCCGAGCACGTCCTCGGCTGCCGGCTGATTGTAGCGCGAGATACCCATGCCGCCGCGGTCCACGATGGCGGTGCAGATCTCGCTGCACAGGCGTGCTTCGCTGACGCCTTCGCGCAGGAACGCCGGAGCAAGTTCCTCGATGACATAGCGGTGCAGTCTGCCGGATTCGCGCATACAGTCGAGTTCATACGCGCTCTTGACCGAGCGCAGCGCGCTGAGCACACCGTCCATCGGCTTGGGTGCAAACGGCAGATGCTTGTTCAGCATGGAAAGCTTTTGCAGCGTCATGGTCTTTGCGGCAACGTAGACGGTCTCCGGAATATCCGGATAGACCTCCTTGATGCCGCGGAAGCTGCCCATCGGACGGATGTCTGCAAAGGCGGATTCGTCCTTTGCAACATCAAACGAGCGGCGGACGAACAGCGTAGCCTGATCGGGTGTCACGACAAGTGCGCCATCCTGCATGGTGCCGGTGAAGTAGTACATGTCGAGCGTGTTGTCAAGCAGAAGCATGGACCACGCAGGGTCCTTCTCGGTCATGGCACAGCGCAGACGGTCGAGCCGCGTGTTCAGTTCGGCGGCGGGCACGGAAATATGGGGCATGGATGATCCTCCTGTATGATTAACGGTGGTTTACAAAAATGTTACTTTTAGTGTAGCACATATTTAATCGGAGAGCAACGCAGACGCGTTGACTTTTTATACCTTGTGCGATATGATTATAGTCTATGGAAGGACTGCGCTATGCAGGGAAGGGAGAGATTATGATGCGCAGAAAAGTAGGCAAGCTGCTTGGCGACCGACGCGTTGTCGGCGGATTCCTGCTGCTGATTCAGCTTGCAATCGTTATGTTCGGCGTAAGCTGGGCAAGTACGGAATATCACTGGCTGACACCGGCACTGACCGTGCTGAGCGTTATCATTGTCATCTGGCTGGTGCGTAAGTACGACAACCCGATGTACAAGATCACATGGATGTTGGTTATTGTGCTGCTGCCACTGTTCGGCGGCTTGTTTTATCTGTTCTGGGGCAATACGCCGCTCAATCGGGCGCGTACCCAGCATCAGTACGAGCCGAAACCGCCGGATTTCACTGATTATATGCGCACGCCTGCTACAAAGGAGCTGATCGAGCAGCATCCGCGTCATGCAGCACGCGCCCGCTATATCGAGACGCTGGACGGCATGCCGGTGTGGACCAACACGGAGACGAAATATTTCCGTGTCGGCGAGGAAATGTTCGACTCCATGTGCGAGGAGCTGCGTCACGCACAGAAGTTCATCTTTCTGGAGTATTTCATCATCGAAGAAGGCATAATGTGGGATACTATCCTTGACATCCTGCGGGAGAAGGCGGCCGCCGGACTGGATGTGCGCGTGCTGTACGACGACGTTGGTTCGATCTGCACGCTGCCGAAAAACTACGACCGCTATCTGATGAGCCTCGGCATTCACGCGGTGCGCTTTAACCGCTTTATCCCGACGCTGAACACCTATCTCAACTACCGCAACCATCGCAAGATGACGATTATTGACGGCAATGTCGGTTATATGGGCGGTATCAATCTGGCAGATGAGTATATCAACAAAAAGGTGCGCTTCGGCTACTGGAAGGACACCGGCATCATGCTGCGGGGTGAGGGAACAGCCAATATGACCGCCCTGTTCCTGCAGATGTGGGAGTATGTCACCGGCGAGGACATGCCGCCGCTCGAAAACTATCTGCCGACCGCCAAGCTGCCGGCAGACGGCTATGTGCAGCCGTTTGCGGATTCACCGCTCGACGACATCAATATCGGTGAATCCACCTACCTGCAGATCATCCATAACGCGCGAAAGTACGTCTATATCACCACGCCGTATCTTGTACTGGACAACGAGATGATTACGGCGCTGACCATTGCGGCGCAGTCCGGCGTGGACGTGCGTATCCTGACGCCGGGCATCCCGGATAAAAAGCTGGTGTACATGATCACACGTTCGTACTATCAGCAGCTGCACCGAGCGGGCGTCAAGATTTATGAGTACCGACCGGGCTTTCTGCACGCGAAAACCATCGTGTCCGATGATGATACGGCGGTGGTCGGTACAATCAACATGGATTTCCGCTCATTCTTCCTGCACTTCGAGTGCGCGACCTGCTTCTACAACAGCTCGGTCGTTGCCGCCGTTAAGCAGGACATTATGGAGACCATCAATGTCAGCCGCCGGATTGATGACGAATGGCTGCGCCGTGTGCCGTGGATTCGGTCGATCATGGCAAGCGTGCTGCGTCTGTTCGCGCCGCTGCTGTAATGAGAGGAGCGTGGTTTGATGGATCGACCGGAGCAGACACTTTCCGCTGTGCTGGATGCGGGAGAGCTGCTGCTGACCTCGGGTGCTGAGGCAGCTCGCGTAGAGGACACCATGCGCCGTCTGGCACGCGCCTACGGTTTTGTACGAGCGGATGTGCTGACCATCACGGCCAGCATGGCAGTAACGGTACGGACGGCAGACGATCAGGTGATCACGCAGACGCGCCGCATCCTGCGGCGCGGAACCGATATGCGCTGTATTGAGGCGGTCAACGAGCTGTCGCGCGAGGTATGTGTGAATCCTGTTCCGCCGGAGGAATTGCACGCACGTCTGGAGGCGATACGCACCGCACCGGATAAGCTGCGCTGCCGGCTGCCGCTGGCGTATCTGATCACGTCAGGCTCGTTCGCTGTGTTCTTCGGCGGCACCTGGAGAGACGGCGTTGCCGCCATGCTGTGCAGCATGCTGTTGTATGTCATCGGCGTGCTCGGTGATCGGATTTCGCTGCAGCCGCTCGTGCTGACCATGGTCAGCTCGGCGGCGATGTGCGCGGCAGCGACTCTCACGGTAAAAACCGGCATGGGACAGAATCTGGACTATATCATTATCGGCAACATCATGCTGCTGATTCCGGGCATTCCGTTCGTCAACTCCATGCGCGATATTTTCGTGGGCGACACCATCACCGGACTGCTCAGCGCATTTGAAGCGGTTTTGCGAGCGCTTGCCATCGCGGCAGGCTGCGCACTCGTGCTCATGCAGACTGGGGGCGGTGCCGTATGACGGGTGAAATCCTTCTGCAGATTGTCATGGCGATGATCGGTGCGCTCGGCTTCGGACTGCTGTTTCATATTTACGGCAGCCGCCTGATCACGATCATGCTTGGTGCTGCGGTAAACTGGGGTGTATATCTGTTGGCGATGCAGTGGTATGATAACCGCGTGACCGCGTTTTTTGTCTCTACGCTGGCAACGGCCACACTGGCCGAGGTGCTCGCGCGGTTGCTCAAAGCGCCTGTCATCACGTTGCTCGTGCCTATGCTGGTGCCGCTGATTCCGGGCGGCGACCTGTATTACACGACGCTTGCGCTCGTGCAGGGCGACACGGCAGGCTTTGCTCGATACGGTACGCTGTTCATCGAGGAGGCGGGCGCGATGGCGTTTGGCGTCATCCTTGTGGCGTGCCTGGTGCAGACTCTCGGCAAGCTGTGGCTGCTGTACAGCGCAAGAAAATAAAGAAAGCGTTCTGTAAGAGGCTGTCGCGAAACTACAGTTTCGCCGACAAGCAGGAACGGACCGTGGGCCATTCCAAAGTCGTCTGAAAGTTCCTATAAAGAAACTTTCTCCCTCCAGAAGTCAAAAATCCGAGGCACATGTCCCCGGATTTTTGGAATTTGCATGGCAAATTCTATTGAAACACGCGCTACCGCGCGATAGGATAAAATTGGTTTACTACAAACTGAGCGTTCTGTAAATCTCATACAGAACGCTTTTGTGCTGTTTACAGCAGGTAAATTGTCAGATATAACGCACAGAGCAGAATGGCAATCCATACAGTGGCGGAAATCACGTTGTACACTACCCGTGCAAGCGGCAGACGCGCCTGCCGCAGAGCCTTTCCCAGCACATCCGGATCACCGAGTGCGCGCAGCACCTGACGCACAGCCTGCTCCTGTGTGAGACTGCCGCGGCAGCGCAGCTCCTCCGCGCGGCTGAGAATATGGTCGGTCAGCTCCCGCCGAACGCGGGCACGGTAAGGCGGCCACAGGAGATGCCGGCACACGCGGTGCAGGTACGGCACAATCAGCTTATTTGGTGACACAGGCGCCACCTCCGATTGGCTTGCGGCAGGTTTCCCACTGTTCCCGGCAGCAGGTGAGCGTTTTCACGCCCTGACGGGTCAGCCGGTAAAAACGGTGCGTGCCGTCCTCGGTCTGCCGTTCACAGGAGCGGACATCGCCGCGTGCCTCAAGTCCGTGCAGCAGGGGATACAGGCGGCTTTCGCGGATGGCAAACGCGCAGTCTGAGCGGCATTCCACCTCATGCAGCAGTTGAAAACCGGTCTTGTCCGCCTCCTCAAGCAGAGAAAGCACAAGCAGAGCCGCGCTGTCGTAAAAGGCAGCGTCTTTTTGTCCTCGCGGCATGGAGATCCCCTCCTTTATATATTCAGTATAACCGCTCGCGAGGGGTGCGTCAAATTATTTTACACAGATTTTACGATTGCAGCGCTTGCGTTTGTATGCGGAATAGGGTATCATTAACAAGTATATCTGTGTGAATATTCGCTGTTTACCATAGAACACTTGTCAGGAGGAAAAAATCGTGTTTTCATCGTTATTCAACTGGCTGATGGGCGCAGGCCGTGAACTGGCGGTTGTGCTCATCTCCATGGTTCCGCTGGTAGAATTGCGCGGTGCGGTCCCGCTGGGCGCGGTCGCAGGCGTGCCGGCGATCGAGCTGATCCCGCTGGCTGTGATCGGCAATATGATCCCGATCCCGTTTTTGCTGTTCTTCGGCGAAAAGCTGCTGGACTGGGTGTGCTCGCTCGGCCCGCTTTCCGGCTTTGCCACCAAGTACCGAGAAAAGCTGCTCGGAAAGACCGGTCAGGTCACCCGGTATGAACGGCTGGGTCTGTTCCTTTTTGTGGCGATCCCGCTGCCGGGCACCGGAGCATGGTCGGGTGCATTGATTGCAACGCTGCTCAAAATGCCGAAAACCAAGGCGCTGACTTCGATTCTGTGCGGCGTAATTGTTGCAGGCTTTATTATGCTGCTCGGTTCTCAGGGTGTAATTGGCGTTGCACATTTGTTTTAAAAGATAACAGCCATTCCCACGGGAATGGCTGTTATCTTTTGCAGCAGTGAAAGAAAAATACCCTTTTCGAAAAATTCCTCTTGCCAACCGGTGCGATTTACGATATAATAACTATGTTATGCCGGTGTGATGGAATTGGTAGACGTAGTGGACTCAAAATCCACCGCTGGCGACAGCGTACCGGTTCGAGTCCGGTCACCGGCACCATCAAGCGCCTCGGTTCCTCGGAATACGGGGCGCTCACAATACTATCCGGGTGTAGCGCAGTTGGTAGCGCGCCTGCTTTGGGAGCAGGATGCCGCAGGTTCGAATCCTGTCACTCGGACCAGATGAAACACCGCTTAAACGTCGTTTTGAGCGGTGTTTTTTGTGTTTGCGGAACAAAATAAATTTTCGGGAGGAACAACATGAAACTGACCCATTTGGATGAAAACGGTGCAGCGCACATGGTCAACATCGGCGCGAAGCCGGTCACGCAGCGCGAAGCGGTGGCGCAGTCCGTGCTGACCATGCAGCCGGAGACGCTGCGCATGATCCTTGACGGAACAGTGCCCAAGGGCGATGTGTTCGCGTGCGCGCGTATCGCGGGCATTATGGCGGCCAAGCGGACGGCAGAGCTGATCCCGATGTGCCATCCGATCCCGATCGAGAGCGTGGACATCGCCATTGAGGCTGTCTCGGAGACGCAGGTGCGCGTTGTCAGCACGCTGCGTTGTTCGCACAAGACCGGCATTGAGATGGAAGCACTTACGGCAGCCACTGTTGCTGCGCTGACCGTCTACGACATGTGCAAGGCGGTGGACCGCGGTATGCGTATTGATGAGACGCTGCTGCTGCACAAGACCGGCGGCAAAAGCGGCGATTATCACGCGGAAGGAGCGACGGCACGATGACTTTGCTGGAACAGCTGCAGGCTGCCGCGGAAAATGCTCGCAAGGGACTTCCGGCGGCGCTGACCATCGACGCGGATGGCGTACAGTACACGCGCAATTTCATGCCGCAGGAACGCCTGATTCTGCTCGGCGGCGGCACGATCGCGCAGCCGCTTTGCCGCTATGCGGCCGATCTCGGTTTTGAGCTGGTTGTGGCGGACGACCGGCCGTCTTTTGCCAATCATCCGCGCTTTCCGGAAGCAAAGCAGATCGTATGTGATCTGTTTCCGGCGGCAATCGAGAAAATCGGCATCCGAGAGAGCGATTACGTTGCCGTTATCACGCGCGGGCATCGTTATGACGCGGACTGCCTGCGGGAGCTTCTGCGCGGCACCATGCCGCGCTATCTCGGCATGATCGGGTCGAAGCGGCGCACGGTCGGTCTGCTGAACATGCTTGAGGAAGAAGGCTTCTCTCGGGCAGATCTCGACCGCATTCATACGCCCATCGGTCTGGACATTGGTGCGCTGACCGTCAAGGAGATTGCGATTTCTATCGTGGCAGAGCTGATCGCGGAACGCCGCCGCACGACCGATCGCCGTTCCAAGAGTAGCATTCTCACCGCAGAGGACATCGACCTGCCGCTGCTGGAAACCGCTGCACGCGGTGATATTCCCAAAACGCTCATGCTCGTGTACGAGACCAGCGGTTCCACGCCGGTAAAATCCGGCTCGTACATGGTGGTCGATGCCAATACGGCTACCGCAGGCACCATCGGCGGCGGCTGCAGTGAGAGCGCCGTTATGCGGCAGGCGTACTACTTGATTGGGACCGGCGAGCACAAGTGCGTCACCATCGACATGAGCAACGACATTGCTGCACAGGAAGGTATGGTTTGCGGCGGGCAGATGAAGGTGTTGCTGGCGGATTTGGGTACGAAAAAATCGACATAAAGTGAAAAAATTGTCGAAAAATACTGGAATAAAATGTTATACTCTCTCTGGCATTCATAGATTTAAAATGGTATAATAAGGATAAAAAGCAAAGCAGGGGAAGCCATGAGACTCAAAAGACGGATTTTCGGTGTATTTGCGGCAGCGCTGGCAGGTGTGCTGTTGTGCGGATGTACGGCTGCCGAGGATATGCAGGAGCACCAGACGGAAACACCGATAACGATCAAGGTGGGCAGTGACAACTATCCGCCGTTTAATTATACCGATGAAAATGGCAATCCGGCGGGCATAGATGTGGATCTGGCTAAGGAATCCTTCGGACGGCTGGGGTATGCGGTATCCTTCGTCGGTATTGACTGGGAAGAAAAGAAGAAACTGGTTGAACATGGTGATATTGACTGTATCTGGGGATGCTTTTCCATTGATGGACGCGAGGATGAATACAACTGGACCGAACCGTATATGATCAGCCGCCAGGTGGTTGCGGTCAACCGCAGCAGCGATATTTACCGGCTGAGCGATCTGGAGGGCAGGACCATTGCCGTGCAGTCCACTACCAAGCCGGAAAGTATTTTCCTCGAGCGAACGGACAGCCGCATTCCGCTTGTGCGTGAAGTATACAGTCTGGAAGATCGCGAACTGCTCTACACCTCTCTCGGCAAGGGCTATGTGGATGCAATCGCGGCGCACGAAACCGCTATTCGGCAGTATATGAAGGATTATGATGTGGATTACCGTATTCTGGACGAAAGTATTCTCACGACAGGAATTGGTGTGGCGTTTGCAAAAAACGATGCGCGTGGACTGAACGAACAGCTTTCCCGGGTTTTCGAGGAAATGCGTGCAGACGGTACGACTCGAACGATCATAGGCAGGTATCTGTCCGATCCGGATAAATATTTGGAGGTGGACTGTGCTGCAGGTTAAAAAGGGCAAAGCCACGCGCCGGTACGAACGGATTGCGGCTGCAATCGGCGCCGTGCTGGTCATATTGGTCGGCTTTCGCACGGTGCGTGCGGAGAGCGCGCAGACACGGGAACAGCTCGGCAATACGATAGATTATGTGAAGGAGCAGTGCACGACCTATACACGCTACAATGCTGCGGCTGTTACCAAAAGTCTGATGCGTATCATGGACAACGCACAGCAGGTAAACCGCAATATCGGCTATGAGGGCTCGGCTGTAGATGAAGACCGGCTTCGGTTCTATGCGCAGGAACAGCGGCTGACCGGCATTATTCTGCTGGACACAGATGGAAGAGTGCAGTGCGAGTATAACGGTGATCTGCTGAATTTTCTAACACTGCAGGAGTATATAGAGCGGAATACAGTGCTCGATGTGGTCAGGTATCCGCAGAAGACCTATGCTTCTCGGATTGACCTGCCGGACGGCTCCTATGTGGATATTTCGGCGTACGGCCGTACAGATGTGCCCGGTGTGATCGTTGTATACTATCACACCACTGCGGAGTATGCACGCAATTATACGCTGACCATACAGGGCTTGCTTGCGGGCTATAATACCAAGGACGACGGTGTGATTGTGGTGACAAACGGCGACCGCATTATCGCGTCCAACGACGAAGAACTGGCTGATACCAAGGTGGAGGACAGCCGGATTCTGCAGCAGATCAAGTCAAAACTGTCGTCCGCCGCGGTCGGACATTTCAAGTGCGATGGCAATGCCTATTTCGGTGGTCTGGACCGCAGCCGCGACTACTATATCTACGCCTATGTATCCGACCGTATGGTAGCGACTGATATGGTCAAAAATATGATGGCGGCGCTGATCATCTATCTGGTCATGCTGACCGTGATTCAAATGTTCCGCAGGCGTTCCGCGCGGGAATATCTGGCCGAGCAGGACCGGCGCGAGCGGGAATTCCGCGGGCAACTGATGGAATCCGCCAAAAAGGCCGAGCAGGCCAACCGCGCTAAGACCGAGTTCCTGCAGCGCATGAGCCACGATATCCGCACGCCGATCAACGGCATTCGCGGTATGATTGAGATTGCGAATTACTACAAGGACGATCCGGACAAGCAAACCGAGTGCCGGAAGAAAATATGGGATGCCTCCGGTCTGCTGCTCGAGCTGGTAAATGAGGTGCTGGACATGGGCAAGCTGGAATCCGGCGAGATCATGCTGGAGGAACGCGAGTTTGACCTCAAGGAACTGCTGGACAGTGTTGGCGTGGTGGTGGATAAGCAGGCGCGGGAGCGGGGCATTACGATAATAACGGATGGCTATCCGGTTGAGCACCGCTGCCTGCTCGGCAGTCCGCTGCACCTGCGTCGGCTGCTGATGAATATCATCAGCAATGCGGTCAAGTACAACCACGCAGGGGGCGAAGTCAGGCTGGGATGCCGCGAAAAGCCGAGTGCGGATCCGGAGACTGCACAGATTGAATTCACCTGTGCGGATACCGGTATCGGCATGAGCGAGGAGTTTCAGAAGCACGTATTTGAGCCATTTGCACAGGAACGGAATTTTGCTCGATCGGAATATGGCGGTACCGGTCTGGGTATGCCGATTGCGAAAAGTCTGGCGGAGAAAATGGGCGGCACGCTGTCCTTTGTCAGCAGACAGGGCGTAGGCACGACGTTTACGCTGTCGCTGTCATTCCGCATCTGCCATGCACCGGAGAAGCAAAACAAGCCGAAACGTCTGCTGCAGACCAGTTCTATTGCCGGACTGCATGTGCTGGTTGCGGAAGATAACAGGATGAATATGGAGATTGCTGAGTTTGTACTCAATGTGGAAGAAGCCTCCATCATCAAGGCAGTGAATGGTGAGGAGGCGGTACGCATTTTTGCCGATTCCAGGCCCGGAGAAATTGATGCGATTTTAATGGATGTGATGATGCCGGTGATGGACGGTCTGGAAGCGACGCGGCGTATTCGCGCGATGAAGCGTCCGGATGCGAGAACCATTCCAATCATCGCCATGACAGCAAACGCTTTCGCAGAGGACCGTCAGCTTGCCTTTGCTGCGGGCATGGATATGCATATTGCAAAGCCGCTGGAAGGCTCGGAGATGGTGGAAACGCTAGAGCGGCTTGTCAAATCCTCGCGGAAATAGGAGCAGAAGCGCAAGAAGGATGATATATAAAGGGAAAGTCAGCCGAAAATGGCTGACTTGAGGCTGTCGAAAAACTCCGTTTTTCGAGCAGCCTCTCGATTGAAACCACGCTTTCAATCGAATCTTGACGAAAAACCGCGCCCTACGGGCACAATTTTTCGTCCCTTGTATAATTCCCGAGGTACACGCCCCCGGGAATTATGAATTTGCTGTGCAAATTCTATTTTATGCGTGCTGCCGCACGAAAAGTAAAAACGATAGATTGACTTTATCGACAGACTGAAGTCAGCCGGAAACGGCTGACTTTTCCTTTATCGTGCAGTTCTGCTGCCCGTATTATACACACAGCGGAACTATTCGGCAGGATGGGAGTTCACATCAGCCTTTCCTTCGCAAGCAGGTGAGCGTAATGCTGTCTGGCGCGGCTTAAGCGCGCACGGCTGGCCTCGTGACTGATATGCAGATATTCGGCAATGTCCACACAGTTCAGATTCAGCTGATACCGCAGATACAGAATCTCCTTATCCGTGCAGGATAATTCGTTCGGCAGCAGGTCGAGCATAGAAAGGGACGCCGGTTCGCAGCCAAGATTCTGAACGCTGTCCAGCGGCACCTGCACATACCGGCTCTGCCGTTTGTACTCATCAAGCGCGAGATTGGTCAGCACGGTGTGCAGCCAGCCGGGCAGATTCGGGTGCTGGCGCACCTGGTCAAAATGCGTCAGCAGGATGGTAAACGCCTCGTTCGTCAGCTCCTCTGCTGTAAACGGGTTGTGTGCAATGCGGATGGCCGCATACAGCAGCCGCTTGTAATTCCGGTCGTATAATTGGGAAAACAGTTCCTTGTCCTGTGCCGTCATAGATCGTTCACCTGATTCCTATCGGGTTATGTTATGCACGATACCCGTTTTCAAGGGGAAAATCAATAGCACGTTCCCACTTAGTCACTTTGCGTTCCTGCTCTGTAGCCGAATGTCCATCAATCTGCGGTATAATAGAAGCGGGGCAGCAGGAGACAGAACGCTTTGTGAAATATTGTCTGCTGTGCTGCTTTATGATATAGTTAGTTCAGAACACAACAGGGAGGAGCACTCATGCGCATTATACTGTGCGATGACGATACCGCATTCACGCAGATCTTTGAAAAACGCCTGCTGACTGTTTTCAAAAAATACGGAATCACACCGGAGATCGTGTCCGCGCACACGGGCGTGGAAGCCTTGCGCGAGATTACACGCAGGCCGACGGATGTACTGTTTTTAGACATTGATATGCCCGAAAAAGACGGCTTTTCGGTCGCGGAAGAGCTGTCAGCCATGCCGTCGAAGCCTCTTATCATTTTCCTGTCCGGCATGGAAGATCTGGTGTATCAGTCGTTTGCGTTTCAGCCGTTCTGGTTTCTCCGCAAAACGCATTTGGAGGAGCTGCCGCAGGTAATCGAGAAAATGCTGCAGATTCTCAACAGCCGTCAGATTCACTACACGGTTACGATGAACGGCAGCAGCACCCGCATTCCAATCACGGAGATTGCGTATTTTGAGAGCCAGGGACATTATATCGTTGTACATTACAATGAGAAATCCCTGCGGTTCAAGGCACGTATGAGCGATATCGAAACGGCACTCAGCAAATACTTTTTCGTGCGCTGCCACGTTGGCTATCTGCTGAACTGCCGGTTTGTTCAAATCTGCAGCCGGACAAGCGTCACCTTGACGGACGGGACGGTCCTGCCGGTCAGCCGCGCCAAAGCAGAGGAAACACAGACCGCCTTCATGGCGTATATGAGGAGTCTGCGCCCATGAATTTCTGGTTTGAAATGGCAATTAACGCCGTAGAGGTAACCCTTATTTTGAGCTTCTTAGTGCAGTATTTCGGATACCGCATGGCCTGCCCGGCGAAATATATATGGACGGCACTCTTTGGTGTGCTATCCTTCGGCAGTGTAGCCTTTTTCTCCTGGGGGCAGCTGTATGAAGGCTATGCAAGCTCGATACAGATACTGATCAACATTGCGTTTTGCTGCATTTTGCTGCGCGGGCCAATCCTGCAGAAAATATTTGTTTCTGCATTTACGATGGGCCTTGTGGCTATTATTGCAACTTTTACGGCACTGCTTGTCGCAAAATTATCCGGAAATAATGTTGCCTTGCTGCTCAGTCGGTTTAATTCGGTTCGCATTATTTCGATTTTGATAACCAAACTGCTGTTTTTTGTAATCACGCGGATTATCCTGCGGGTGAAGGAAAACGGTCGAATCAAATGGCTGGATTTTATCCCGTTGGCAGCGATTCCAACGTTATCCATTATCACGATTACGCTGATGATGTACGCGGCGATACAGGAACCGCATATTCAAAATATTGTATTTTATGCGGTGTGCATCGTATTGGCGCTGAATATCCTGATTTATTTCCTGTTTGTTCGATTGGGGCAGGTCAGCAAAATCCAGACCGAAATGGCGCTGCTCGCGCTGCAGAACGAATGCCTGCAGGAAAACGCCAAGGACATTGAGAACATGTATGACACGGTTCGTGCGCTGCGGCATGACCTCAAAAATCATCTGCTCTGCATTTTATCCATGGCGGAAGAACGGGATGTCGAGGGTATCGAGCAGTACACAAGACAGCTTCTGCAGCAGCAGAATACTGTCAACAAGCTGATCATGTTTTCGGGCAATAAGGTGCTGGATGCGATCATCAACAGCAAAAGCGCAGCCGCGGAACGGGCAGGCGTTCGGCTGAGCGCTATTATCACAACCCCGCTAGCGGGTATTTCGCCGGAGGATATTACCATTATTCTCGGCAATGCGCTGGACAACGCGATTCGTGCCGCAAAAGACAGTCAGCGCAAGGTGGTGGATATTCATATTCAGCCGCAGGGAGCATACAGCTCGATTGTGATTGCCAATGATATCGCACATCCGGTGCTGTCGGACAATCCGGCACTGCGTACCACGAAAAATATCCGGTATCGCCACGGCTTCGGCGTTCAGAATATGCGGCAGGCGGTGGAACGTAATCAGGGACTGATTCGGTTTTACGAGCAGAACGACCGGTTCATCTGCGATATTTTGCTCCTTAACGTGCAAAGCAGGAACGAATAACGACTAAGCAGGAATAGCCGGTTGCAATTTCGGTGAAAAGCAGTTATCTTACAGATAGACCATGACAAATGCAATGTGCATGGGTTATCTGCTGAGATAACTGCTTTTTTGAGGTGAGTCCGATGGTATGTTGAAATGAAACCGGTAAGGTATGGATAGTGATTAGAGAGCAAACGGGGAGGGTTAAATGATGAACAGATTTCGAAAAATACTGAGCGCCGCGCTGGCAGGCTGCATGGCGGTCTCTGCGCTAATGATGAGCGCCGGTGCGGCGAATACCGGCACGGAAGCCGCACGCGAGAAGGCCATTTACGGCGGTCAGGCGTGGACGGTGAACGGTGCGGCAGCCATTCAGCACAGCGACGGCACAGTAGAGCCGGTACCGGAGTTCTCGGCGCTGTATCCCGGGTGGACAGTGCCGAAGCAAGCGGCTTCGGTATCGAGTACGGCACTGGCTGAGGTGGCTGAGGAGGCAGGGCGTAATTGAAAATGTGGGAAAGAGCTGAAATCTTTGGGTTTCAGCTCTTTGGGTGATGCGGAAATTGTGCTTTTGCTGCTGATTGGTAGCATATGTCCTGAAACAATATCCTGTCATCCTAAAACTCGTTAAAAAGGTGCTGAACCTGCACTAAAATCAGCACTAAAATGAAGCGCCGCGATTTTGGTAGACAGCAGTGGTAGACACTGGTTTTTCACGAATTACATCACAAAACTAAACACCGTAAAAAGTACAGAAAAAGAGCTTCAAACATAAGTTTGAAGCTCTTTAACTTGGTGCGGATGGGGGGACTTGAACCCCCACGTCCTTGCGAACACTAGCACCTGAAGATACGATTTTTGTGCATATAACCAGCTGTAAAATGAATAATACGAGTCGAAAACTTGATTTTTGTGCTGAATAGCTGCTAATTTGCCATAAAATCAAAATTTACAATACTAAAAAATTCGAGAAAAATCTAATAGAAAATCGGTATATTCTGGTAGAAAAGCTGCTTGACAAAGGAAAATTTTGCTCGAAAATACAATCTATTAGACACATATTAGACAACTATGACAATCATTACTTACGCTACGGTCCCGTTAAGATTTATGCGCAAATTTGTTTGCAGGCTCCGGCTGAGTGAAGTCAGCCGGCAATAGAGGCATCGTACAGAGCCGCCTCCAAGTACTCCATGTTCATGTATTTCTTGTTGCCCCACTGGGTGCCTGCCATGTGGCGAAGTCGGGCGCAGACCAGCATCAGGGCGGAGTTGTCATCGGGGAATGTCTCCACCACGCGGGGACTGCGGCGGATCTCCCGGTTCAGCCGCTCGATCACATTGTTGGTCCAGCATACTCAACATCGGATCTGGCTGCGTCACACATTGCAGTAGCAATTCTGTCAGATTTGTGGTATTCTTTTTGTGAGCCATTAGGGTCTCTCCTTTACATGATGATTTTTTCGACAACTATCATTTTACAGGAGCCCTGATGGCTTGTCTATTTTCTGTTTGCTTTTGCGAACTTAATTATACGCTATCTGAATTACCTTGACAATATGAACCATTTCCGTTTTAGGGAACAAAAAGACGAGATTTTTCACTCGTCTTTTGCCAAATTATTATGCACTAAGCCAATTTAGTGCTTTTTCTGTTATCTTTGTATACCACTCTACTTCATTATCAGCTTTTTCAGCAACTTCCAATGAATAATCGAATAGCGATTTCACTTGCGCTGGATTTGGCTGATAAGTAGCTTTGTATGAGTCTGTCAGCATTTTCTTGAATGTATTTATATCAACAGGAACTATTACTGATTTGCCACCATAAAATGCGATATTCATTTTATGTAACATAAAGAAGTGTGCAATGCAAGCCGCGTTGATTTTAGGTGCTATGAATAAACAATATGCATCTTTTCCTGTTTCTTTTTTATATTTGGCTAAATGACGAGAAACAGGCTCCGATTCCATTTCATATTGTTTTTGTCCGCTGGCAGTAGTGACTTCTACCGTCAATCCATATTCCTCGTAATCGCAGAATATATCAGCCATATTTCCTTGTGCTGTTGACATAGGCACACCATTATCATCAAATTTCAAATTAGCCTTTATAGAACCACCATCAAGCATTGTCATTGCTCTCCAAGTATTCCATTCTAACATCAATGGTATATCCAAAACATTCTTTTTCTCTATATCATCAAATGTATTCATAATATCATCAAAGTGTTTATAATTCTTGATATTAACAATTTGTTGATTCAAAATACTTTGTTTTTTATCTTCAACAGCTTCGAATAAACGCTCTTTTTTTCGTTGAAAGACAACTTATGAATTTGCGAACTCGGTATACTTGTATATTCTGCTAATTTCTGTATTAGTACTTCTTCATTATCAGTATACAAGGCTGGAAGCGCCGAATTATATAATATTTCCGTATACTTTTCTTCGTCATTAATGAAAATAGGATTTCTGTCAACCGTGGCCAGAATAAATTCAACATCTGGCATTTTTTCGGCTACAATCGAAAGAGAGCGACCTCTTTGAGATACATTAACAACTCCAGTTGAACGCAAATAGCGGAAACAGGCATCAGTATAATCCCGCATATTACTGGATTTGGTTGAAACAAACTTTTTTATTGACTTTTCGTTAGATTCTCGTGTCTTTATTTGTCCACTATTTATTTCTTCATCAAATAATTGCAGAATTATATCTTCTTGGATATTCGCCTTTAATTGCTTATATCTGCCCTGATATTTTATCTTTTCAATACGAAAATCCTCAACTTTTTTCACTATGTCATCGAACATCTTATATGAAGTCATTTGCAAACCGAATAACATTACTTCATCAAAACTCAATGTTCCAAAGTGATGTATCAATCTAAGAATTTCTAAATATGGCTTAATCCAAAAGTCCGTATTTCCCTGTGTTGGTTGAGTATGAAACGGAGACGGAAACTGAAATTTAAGCAACTGCCTAAGCAGGATTTCTTCTTTTCGTTTTGATGTTACAAACAGTTTTCCAACCTCAGTCAATTCAATTGTTGGATTAAGACTTACAAATCCTAACGCTTTTGGAGCACGATTTATTCTATCTCTTGCACTAAAATCCAAATTATTTTTTGAACCTTTTCCGTTAAAAAAACCTTCTTGCGATAATAATTCAATAAAATTTACTTGTGTGTACTTGCTCCATTTCTGTCCACTGAAATTGTTGCCTAGCAATTCAATTTCAGGTATCATTTTGAATGGTGTTCTCGGAGATGTTGTGAAGAACAACATTCTGCTATTATTCAAACTTGCCATTATTTTCTCCCATAATTTGCAACCAAAATGTGTTGTGATTCTGATTTGAAGCGATTTCTTATATTTACAGCATAAGATTTTTCATACTCTGCAACAACCAAATCACCATAAAGTTCTTCAGTTAATTGTGTTTTACCGATAACCATTAAAGCCTTACAGTTAAGATTCCTAAAATCTTCCGCTAACTTTCTGTGTCTTTCCTCTCCGAACCCATCTTTCATATTTTTGTTGCCATAATCACTAAAAACGCAATCATATGGCGGGTCTAAAAAGATAAAATCATTTTCTTCAGCAATTGCAAATATATCTTCATAACTTCGATTAAATATTTCAGTGTTTTCTAATAAATTATGATGTGCTTCTGTTAAAAGCGAAGTATTGAAATTTTTATATCTGCCATATGGGACATTAAAATGTCCATTTGAATTATATCGTATCATTCCAGAATAGGCGGTTTTGTTGATGAAATAATATATTGTGCCAAAGGAAAACGATCTATCAGATAATCCGTTGTACATATCTCTAATCTTGTAATATAATTCCTCGTTGGCATCATCTACTCTATCATTAGGCTTCAATGCCTTAATTTTATCAAAAGCAGACCTATTCTTTTTATAAATCGTTTCTATTTCTGACAATTCTTCTTTAATTTGAGGATAGTTGCATTTTACATCCTTATAGAAAGTAATTAAATTAGAATTTATATCATTTATAATTGCGTTATGCGGTTCAAGGTAAAAAAACAATGCTCCGCCACCGAAGAAAGGCTCTATATATCTACCTGTGAATTGAGGTATATATGGCAATATTTGGGGGATTTCTTTCGATTTTCCACCTCTATATTTGATTATGGGTTTCATTTTAACCCTCGCTCTCTTCGTTTACAAATTCGAAAACATCATTGGGAGAACAGTCAAGTGCAGTACATATTTTTTCTAAATTTTTAAAGGAAATAGTTTGATTTTTTCCCATACTTGCCATTACATTTGTGGTCAAATTTGCTCTTTTAATAACATCTGTTTTCTGCAACCCTTTATCCGCTAATTGTATCCACAATGGTCTATAACTTATTCCCATAACCTCTCCTCCAACTTGTTTTTCTTATTATACCACGCAGATTGCGTTTATTCAATGTTTTATTGATTTTACTCAATTCTGTTTGTGATATTGCTACAAAGAGAAAACTCTTTGACTATATTTGCAATTTAATGGCTTTTTAAATACTTACCGCAAAAGAGAACTGCTATTGTTTGATCATGTGGTATATTGTAGAAGTTGCTTTATTACTTAAATCTGTGTTAAATACTGCGTTCCGGGGTTTCTAAACCTCAGCATATTATAGCTTTCCTCCACGAGTGTAGGGACCGCTTTGCCTACGCGCTCGATCTGGCGATCGATGTACACTTTCCTCCACAGGTGTAGGGACCGCTTTATTGCATTGTTTTTTGTTTAGTTATTTCTCGCAGCTTACAAATACACGGTAGGTTCTTTTGTGTACATATTTATTCAGTTATCGTTCCATTCTTGATGTGGTAATCGATATAATGTTTATTACAGAATGCTATTACATCTTTAGCTCTGTCGTTGAAGAACTGCTTATGTTGTGTATAAGCAGTAACCTCGGTGCTGTAGTTCATCCGGCCGAATATAATCCGGTCAACAAAGCTCACTGCTTCCAGCAATGACAACAAATCTTGCTTGGCAATGTTTGGAGTAGGAAAAGGCTCAATGCTTACCCATGTAATGCATCCGGCATCATGTAGAGCTCTTAATGCGTTGAGCCGATCTTGTAAAGATGCAGCGCCGGGCTCCATATATTTTCTAAACTCTTCATTTGTAGTAATTAAGGTGATACCATACTCGTTGTCCTTTGAGAGCTCTGCGAGTTCAATTGGCAAAATCCCCTTTGTAAGAACAGAACACTTTATCCCTGAGTTGTTGAGCTTCTTGATCGATGCCAAACTCATATTCTGTATTTCAGGATACTGGTACATAAACGGGTCTGTTGAAAAACACAGCTGGACAGATTTGATTTTCTTCTTTAACCGAGGGATTTCCTTGTCCAGCAACTCAAGCGTATTTGATACTAAATAGGGCTCCAACCAATCCTCATAGGATTTTATTTGCCCGAAACGCTTCTTCATCATGAAAGCATAACAGGGATATTTGCAGCCATGGGCGCAGCCTTGAATATGATTCATCGTATAGTCGCCATACTCTACACTGGTTTTGTAGAGCATGGTTTTTCTTTCGATGTAACCTTTTACTTTTTTCACTGGGTCAGCTCCTATCAGCAAAACTTATGGTGCTTCGACTTACGCTGGCACCGTGGTTTTGTTTCAACTCGTTCTTTATCTGAGGTCTAAATCCATCATAAGGAAAAACCGGATGACTGTCGAGAAGTGCCCATACATCATTTAGCGGGATATTTGTTTTTCCGTTGAAAGACTTTTGGAGGTATTCGGCGATGTCTTTTACATAAAAACAAAATTCATCGGTAGGGGTCTTGGGGCTGCTTATATTCTCAAAGTCCAGCATCAATTGATTTTCTAAGCCATGCGTATTCTTCGTTGACGATTTACCACCAAAAGTCTGCCACGCAGACTGTTTATACAATCTGAATCCTTTAATGTTGCTCGTGCAATGAATCAGATTGTAAACAATTGCATTTTTCTCGTTAAAGAATGGAAAAGCAGCAATATAGTACTGGTAGCTGTTATTATGATGTAGGGCTTTAATGATGTCCTCTATGCGTTTCTCGTATGCCTTTTTATCACTTCCGTAAGGTATAAGGTTTTCCAAATCTGTCAAATATGTCTGCTCGTATTTATTTCGAGCCTTATCTTTTTTAACCATCTTTACGGCTCTCATAGAATCTGAAACCATGTGATTAAGGATAACCTCACTCCAGTTATTGATGAACGGTGTGATTGCATTCCAGTTAATGGTGGCCTCGTACGGATCGTAAACAAGGAGGTAGTGCTTCTTGCTAGACATTGCTTGGCCTAAACGCTCAGCCAGTTCATTTCCATCTTCAGTCGTAATGTGAACATGAAAATTGTGGCTTTCATTCGGCATTAAGTTTTTTAAATGGTCTGTTCTAGCGGCATACAGATCGCTAAAAAACAGGTCGATCTGTTTATACGGATACTGCCCTGCAACATTCCGAAGGTACTTGGCAACACGGACTGGTGTACCGAACACCTGCTTTCCGTCATCATCAATATATTCTCCGCTGTTAGACATACAGTCAATAAAGACAAGTCCAGAGCAGTAGGGATTTTGAAGTAATTTATGTGCCCACGCCTCTACATACTTTTCGATTAATTCAAACTTCTTAATCGTATGTGGACTAGCATGCTCTATAATAGTGACACTACTGCTCATTACCGTTTTCCTCCTCCAGAATAAGGTTCATGCTATCTCTGATATGCAGTTCAATGCTTTGAAGAGTTTCATCAAGATAGAATTTTCTACGTTCACGGTTTCTCCCTTGGACAGTTGCGTAAGATCCAACTGATGATAGTTGTAGCAAATAAGTTCTTCTTTTATATATCTGCATCTGTGAATACCATAATTTGTAATTCGCCTTCATTGGGATCTTACTTGCTTAAATCTAAAAAAGATAGTTTCAGAATTCGACTTGAATATTATATCATAGAAGTGTGTAAATTATAAGGGGAGACTCAGAAAATGCTCGAATTTGCACTGATTAGCGTTGGAGCTTTATCATAGATGTGGTTCGTGTATTTATTTCAAATTGCCGATGCGCTAAATACTGCTAATCTATACAAGCAGGACCTTCAAGCGCACCTTTGGGAAAAGCGTATTGTTTACGCTGATTTAGCGCTTGGGTGAATTTCTGCTCGATAGTTAAATGTTGAAAGCCGCATTCCATACCTTTCTGCTGCCGTTTCTATGATTTCTTCACTTTTCCAACGCTACTATATAGTGTGAAAATTTTCTAGAAGTAGTGCGCGAATACTATACAGGGATACCTTTCGCTTAGGCATAACGGATAGTTTCTATATTAGCAATGTGTAACAGAATCTGCGTATAGAATTATGTGTACCCTTTTCTGTAAACTGGTCTGAAAAACAATTACCGTCGCGCCAAATAGCTTTGCACCGTAACATTATCTCGCCAATGTGCGAGGTGGAGAACGCTCGTGGCCCGCAAGGCCAGCCGGTCGAGAATCCACGGCCGCCCCTGCTTGATGGCTAAATCCTTGTTCTTGCCACGCAGGACATATGGCTGGTCGAAGGAACTCAATGGCTCGAGGTGCCCGCGATGCTTCTTGTTGAGCTGATGCCACTGCGTCGCAATCTCTTTGTAAAGCTCCTTGCGAAATTTTGGGTCCTTGGCCTGCTCGGTGTAGTACGCACAAATATTCATTGCGTACTCCCGACGCTGGCATGATAGTCGAAGTTGCGGCCAAAATCCCCAGCGATAAACAGCTTGCGATGTGAGCCGTCGAAAAACTTCTGCACATCTGCAACATCTTTGTCGCAGACACGCTGTTCTTGATATTTGCCACCCTTGCCCTTATCGACAATGACATAGCAATGCCCGTTTTTGTATATAAGCGAATCGCCGCGCAGCCGTTTCAGATCGCCTTCGCGCAGACCGAGATATTTGTTCAACTCCGCCGGTTTACCACCGTAACCACGGCCTTTGCCAGCGCTGCGCTTAAATTCACTCGAAGCACGAATTGGCTTACGAATGTCTTTGATTGCGATACCTGTGGCCTTGCAGATTGGCACCAGATAATTGTGAATTGTTGAAGCGGATTTGCCCTCGGCTTCGAGTTGGTTCTCGTAGCGCTGGATTTCGTCCTTGCCGATTTCACTTAAATTCTGGATACCGTAGCTCTTGAAAACAGCAGCTGCCTTGTGACACCAGTTGCAATAATTCTCTCGCGTTTGAAATGATACCGGCTGAGATAAATCCTGTCGCTCCATCAATTCCGGCGCGTTGATAAGCTGATGAAAAAGGCTTCCGTTGTTATTCCTGTTGCCCATAAAATCCTCCTATACAAAAATTGCTTTGCAAATGGGTATAGTTATCCCATGATTTTTGTGCCTCCGCACCGGGAATTTCAACCCGCCATGACGTTCAACTCTCGCCCGAGAGACATCTTTTTTGTTCGCTGATATTTGAATCAGTGGGAAAGATGATAAACCTATGTGGGCGAATTAGTTGGGAAATAAATCAATTTTCGAACAACCCTACATCTATATGAAGAAAAAATTCGTGAGAGGCTACAATCATTGCCGTGGAAAAGCCAGTGATGCTCTGGTGATATTTGAAAAAACCGATTGAGCACCTGCTTAATCGGTTATATTGCACTTTTTCGTGCAATATAACCTTTAAGCCATTCGCGTTCGATGTGTTATTTACGACCTATAATTGCAGCAGTAGATTGGTGAACGACAGTAAATATTTGTCATGCCGTGCGCTCATCCGAGCCGCCGGTGTTCACCAATTCCGTTTCGATTGCACACGTCCCAACTTTGATTGTGATTGCGTTTTTCATCGAAAACACAACCATGGACGCTGTTTCAAGGTGCATATCGTGCGGTTTTCGTAACCGCCGGAAACAATTACTTGAAACAACCAAAGCCTCCTTTTCATCAATAACTGTCTACAATAAAGATTATGTGAGAACTGATAGTCGTCAAAAACACAACAGCACCGAAAATCCGGAGATTTCGGTGCTGTTAGCGTATAATATGAAATTATTTACAGTAAAAGTGAAAAGAACGAAAAAGTTGCAGCCAGAAAACAGGCGAAAAAAACCGTAACCAGAAAAAATCGAACAAAAACCGTATAAGAAACATCAAAATCATTGCATCAAAAAACGAGAAAAAGACGCAAAATCGAAAAATATACGATTTTTTCAGTCCAGACCCCGTAATCATTACGGTTTTCCCGAAATCATAAAATCAAGGGTCGAAATCACATACGGGGTTTGGTTGCAAAAATGCGGTTTTTCGTAATTTTTGAGGTGTAGAAAATGTCGTCAAATTATATAAGAGAAGATGATAAATTTCGTATAAGTATATAAAATAAAATTGATAAAAGATTGCTAAAATCAGAACTGGATGACATGGGAATTTTCTGTTGTCAATGATTGTAGCTGCTACAATCGTTGGAAAAATCAATAAGCTTTGAAAATTTCAAAAAACATTGCGCCTAATTTTATTGCTCTTTTTCTTCTGTATTATCGCGTGCAACAGTTTCTTTTGCAGCTCGATAAAGGAAAGCGTTCAACGATTCACCTCTGGATTGTGCGTGTTTTTGCAGCATTTCGCGCTCTCCTTTGGGAACACGTAACTTTATATCATCAAACTTATTTTGATATTTTTTCGCTGCTCGAATTTGTGCATCGGTAAGCCCCATAGCTATTCTCCTTTGAGAAAGTGTTTTCATTATACTATAATTGCTGTAATTCTTGCATATGTGTATACATATAAAAATGTACAAATTATTCGATTTGATTTTGTGAAATATTGCGCTTGAATATATGTATACATATAGCTATAATGTTTACAGAAAATAAAATAACGCGGCAGTACAAAAGAGTTGGCGCTCTCTTGTACCTGCACAGGTGGCTACAGCACCTACACAACGGAAAACTCCGCACCGCAGAATTAGTATACCTTTTTTTCGGCAATATTGCAAGCGAACTCGGATTTTCCTCCAGTCGAAATTGTTAGACAGCGTGTAGGCACACCTACACGCTGTTTTGTTTTCAAATACAATTTCAAAGGAGGATTCTTTATGAATTCGCAGCATTTAGTTGGTGGAATTGGCAAAACCACGACCGGAGAGCAGGTGACTGTTATCGTCTACCCGTACCGCCTGCCGAGGCGTTTGAAGCCGCTTACAGCGTGCATTCTTGAAACGCAGAAGGATTTCGGCAACGGAGCGATTGGCACAGTGCTGCTGCTCTGCATCGACCCGAAAGCCGAGTTCGAGTTGGTAAGCCGCAACGGTTTGCGTGTGGTTATCGTTCCCCCCAACCACCCGCTGTTCCGCGAAACGCTGGAAACCATGCCGCGCCTGTCTGGGTTCGTGCATCTGGTCTACGCCGCGCTGCACGATCTGGCATCCGGTGTCGCGCCGACCAAGGTTTTCGCTTATGCTGTCAACCAGCGCTCGAACGATTATCGCGAGTGGAGCAAGGGCATCGGTGGTGAGGCAGACGAAGTTCTGTCGTACATCATCGCTGAGTTGTCTGCTGACGAGAAATTCTATCGCCAGTTCGCTGTTTTTGCTGATTGAGGAGGTTTTTCTATGAACAACATTACAACTTTTCAGGATGCTTTTCGTAAAATCCAGACCGAGACACCGTTTATTTGAACGATACCGTTCAGCACTTCCGTAACCATGCGATGGAACTCAGCAAGTCCGAGCTGAAAGAGCTGACCGACGTACTTGAAAACGACATCTGCTGTGAAATCGAGCGCATCACCAACGACCTGCGCATCGAGTATTTCAACAAGGCAGACCGTGACTGCAGCTGGCAACGATGGTTGAACGTATGAACGAGAGCGACCGCCGCACCTTTCAGATTTACGACTTTCTGATGTACCCGTGGCGTGATGGAGCGCCGGAAGCGCGTTTGCTTCTGATTGACTGCTTCAAGGATGAACTGTTCTTCCTCACACCGAATGTAGTTGTTACTCGCCACACGCCGGAAGAGGTCAACAAGGGCATCGTGATGCTTATGCACCTGTTTCACACGTTAACGATTGCCGACTTCCAGAAGATTGCCGTACCCATGCACTGCAATATTGAGGGTTACCTTTATGCACTTTTGACCGGTCGTGTATCGCGCGAACTTGACCCGCTTTCCCACATTGATGAACTCGAAATGGCAGTCCTTTATCGCGGACGGCACAATGATTTGGTGCAGGAATTGTTCAGATTGCACCATCTGCTGATGAAAATTTACGCTGACGGAAAACTGTTTTAACGGTCTTGGAGGTTACGATTATGAATGATTTTGCTATTGAAACGGTACAGTCCCTGTTCGAAAATATGCTGGATGTTCCACAGTCCGAATTAGAAACAACTGTTATGCGCTTCCGCGAGGAAGTGAAAAACCTTGGTGAGCCAGAACGGTTCGCCGTCACCGGAGATTTGGTACTTCGGGTGCAGCAGCTTGCATGGGAACTGGGGGACCGTTTCCACCTGGATTATTGCACGACTTTGGACGAACTGGAGTTCAATCTGCTGGATTTCGAAAGCCAGATGACCGAAAAGGAAAAGCGCATTTTCGATTGGTTCATGTTTTTTCAGTATCCTTGGCCCAATGGCGCTCCAAACTGCGTTCTGTTCCTTGCGAACTGCTTTGATGGTAAGCTGTTCTTCATGACACCGGACATTATCCTCGGCGAAAACAAGATGGAGGATTTGAACCACATGATTGTCATGCTGAAAGAACTGTTTGAGCACGTTTCTGTTCAGGATTTTCAAAAGCTCGCTCTGCCGCTCCATCGTGATACCGAGTGTTGCCTGCACGCGCTCTTGGACGGCAATTTCCCGCCGTGTCTTAGCCCGATGCAGGATATTGACGAGATGGCAGACAAGGTCAGTCATCCACACCCTGATGCCTTTATTGATGCGCTGTTTCGTCTGCATTACACGCTCAAGGGAATGTATCTCGAGGGCAATCTGAACGAATATAGACCGTTCTAAGGCGTGAGGGCATAAGAAAACAGGAGCGCAACAGCGCTCCTGTTTCTATCTAATCACTTCTTAAGGTGGCTTTCGACCATACTATATATATCCGAGGGCAAAATCCCTCAATACACTCTACAAGTATGGAATTTTAATTGAAAACAACGCACGAAATATAGCACCTCAGAATTATAAATCACGAACCCTTTTCCATACGGAAATGACTTTATATGAACAAATTTGCATCTTTATCACTCCGCAAGGGAGGTGATGCTCGATGAAAGGAAGCTTACAGAAAAAGCACGGTAAGTATTACGTCGTAGTTTACCAAAAGGACGAAAACGGAAAACTTCATCAAAAGTGGATTCCAACAGGAATCTCGGAGAAAGGTCGTAACCAGACGAAAGCAAATGCAGCACTGCACCGTATTTTGACCGAATTAGAAGCGCAAAATGCGAAATCGACTTCGTTTCTTGTCACAAAACTCAAATTTGTTGAGGCATTGATAGCTTGGGTTGAATATAAGAAGTATGAAATCCGCACGAACACCTACGAATTGTACACTTTGAATCTCAATACACACATTATACCGTTTTTCGAGAAGAAAAACAAGCTGGTTACGGAAATAACGATAGATGATATTGAAGACTATTACAAGGCAAAATTGAAGGAGGGATTGTCCGTAGAAACGATTAAAAAGCACAATATCATTATTCGTGGCACTCTCGAAAGGGAGCTGGACAAGGGAACGATTTCAGTCAATCCCTGTGACCGTGCTCGTATACCGCGGCGGAAGCGCCCAGACCGGTTTAAGGGACAGGCGTACACGGTCGAGCAGGCCAACAAGCTGCTGGAAGTTATCCATGGTGAAGTGCTGGAACCGGTTATTATGCTGGGCCTGCTGTTTGGTATGCGGCGTAGTGAAGCACTGGGCCTGCGTTGGAGGGACATCAATTTCAAGAACCACACGATTATGATTTCCAATACGGTTACTCAAATGCGTACGCTGCTCATTGACGAGCACACTAAGTCGTTTACGAGCCACCGTATGCTCAGCGTAATGGACGATGTGATTGGATACTTCAAGTGCTTGAAAGCGCAGCAGGAGGCAAATAAGCGCGAATACGGGGACAAGTATCACGACTCCGACTTCGTGTGTGTTTGGCCGGATGGACGCATTATCCTGCCTGGTTATGTTTCCCGCAATTTCAAGAAGCTGCTGGTGAAGTATGACCTGCCGGAAATCCGTTTCCACGACTTGCGTCATACCACAGGAAGTCTGCTTCTGGCACAGGGAGTGAACATTAAACAGATTCAGGAATTTCTCGGTCACGCTGATGCAATGACTACGCTGAACATTTACACGCACACTGACGAGGAGGCGAAAAAGGAAACCGCTGCCGCGATGGGAAAGGCGCTGAAACTTGTCTAATACAATGCTAATGCTACCGCAAAGAATTTAGTGCGAAAACACAGGTCGTGCAAAGTATTAGACGCCGGTATTAGACAGCAGTTTTTCACAAATTACATCACAAAACTAAATACTCTAAAAAGTATAGAAAAAGAGCTGAAACCCAAAGATTTCAGCACAATTCTTGGTGCGGATGGGGGGACTTGAACCCCCACGTCCTTGCGAACACTAGCACCTGAAGCTAGCGCGTCTGCCATTCCGCCACATCCGCATATTTTGTTGTTGAAAGAAGGTGGTGCGAGTGACGGGACTTGAACCCGTACGTCGATCGACACACGCCCCTCAAACGTGCCTGTCTACCAGTTCCAGCACACTCGCATTCTGTTCTCATCGAGTCGCCTCACTGTCAGCGACAAGAATTATTATATCCATGTGGACACCAAATGTCAACACCTTTTTTCAAATTTTTTTGAAAAATTTCAAAACGCGAAAAACAGACGATTTCTCTGCCACGCGGAACAGTTTGTGTGTTACAATAGAAGCAGTCAGAAAATTCACAACAAAAAGGAGGAAGACTTCAGTGCTTTCTAAAAAAAGTAAGGCAATCGGTTTTATCATTATGTCCGCGTTCGGTTTTGCGATGATGGCGGCATTCATACGTCTGGCGGGTGATCTGCCGTTCACGCAGAAAACCTTTTTCCGCAACTTGGTCGCGGTGGCAGTGGCCGCCGTGGTGCTGTGCCGCGAAAAGGTTGGTTTTAAGTGGGAAAAGGGCAACCTGCCGCTGCTCATCATACGCGCAACCTGCGGCACACTCGGCATTTTCTGCAATTACTACGCTATTGACCATCTTGTACTGGCAGATGCAAACATTCTTAATAAAATGTCGCCGTTTTTCGCTATCATCTTTTCGCTCATTCTGCTGAAGGAGCGGGCCAGCGTATTTCAGTACGCGGCGGTGCTTGCGGCATTCGGCAGCAGCATGCTGATTATCAAGCCGGGTTTTTCCTCGGCAACCTTCCCGGCAATTATCGGCCTGCTGGGCGGCATGGGTGCAGGCGCGGCCTACACCTGTGTACGCGCACTCAGCCGGAAGGGCGAAAAGAGCGCCCGCATCGTGTTCTTCTTCTCGATGTTCTCCACGCTGGTATGCGTGCCGTTTATGATCACGGACTACCACCCAATGACATGGGGACAGTTCTTCTGCCTGATCGGCGCAGGTGCGTCAGCCGCTTTGGGACAGTTCGGCGTAACGCTCGCGTATGCCAACGCACCGGCCAAGGAGATTTCGGTGTTCGACTATACGCAGGTCATCTTCTCGGCTGTCCTCGGCTTTTTCCTGTTCGGCCAACTGCCGGACGGTTGGAGCGTCCTCGGCTATCTGCTGATCTGCGGCATTTCGGTCGCGGTGTTCTTCTACAACCGCAATCTGGAGCGCAAGGGACAGTGATATGATCGAATATGAGCTGGTTCGCTCCAAACGCAAGACGCTTGCTGTGCAGGTAACGCGCGAAGGCCGTGTAATCGTTCGTGCGCCGCTGCGGCTGGCAAAATACCGCATTGAACGGTTTGTCGCGGAGCATGCGGACTGGATAGTCCGCGCACTTGCCGATCAGCAGTCCCGCCGTGCGGCACATCCGGAGCCGGATGAGGCCGGGCAGGCTGAGCTTATCCGCCGAGCGAAAATAGAGCTACCGCCCAAGGTACAGTATTACGCAAAACTGATGAACCTGTACCCGACCGGACTGAAGATCACCTCAGCGAGAACACGGTTCGGCTCGTGCAGCGGCAAAAACAGTATTTGCTTCTCATGGCGGCTGATGGACTATCCCAAACCCGCTATCGACTATGTGGTGGTGCATGAACTGGCGCACATTGCACATAAAAACCATGGACCGCAGTTCTGGGCGCTGGTGGAGCGCTATTTACCCGATTATCGTGCGCGGCGTGCCATGCTGCGCGAATGAGAACAGGAAACGAGTATGAATATGACGAATCAATACAAAATTCTGGCATTGGATTTAGATGGAACGCTGCTGGATGCGCAGAGCCGCATCACGCCGGAGAACGCCCGCGCGGTACGCATGGCGCAGCAGGCGGGCGTGCAGATTGTGCTGTGCACCGGCCGCAATGTGCGCGAGGTACGCCGCTTCAGCGAACAGCTGGAAGCCGCACCAGACTGGCTCGTCACCGCAAACGGCGCGGCAGTGCAGCATCCGGACGACAGGGAACCGGCGTTTTTCGACGGTCTGAGCACAGAAATGGTGGACATTATTCTGGACGAGTGCGCCGCCATTGACACCGACCCATGCCTGTATACCACACAGGATTTGTACTACGGACATGCCTTCCGGCATTTTCTCGAGAATCTGCAGCGACGCGGACGGGTTGTCATGGACGAAGCCGACGAGGGCTATCATTTTGTCGAGGACGGGAATGCGTGGCGCGAGGTGCTCGCGCGCGAGCCGCGCCCGTTCACCAAGGCGATTCTTTATCACGATGACCCGAATGCGATCGCGCCGCTGACAGCTGCACTCGATAAATACGGCATTTTCGAGCTGGCACCGTCCGTCATGTATGGCGGAGAGCTGCGCAATGTCGAGGTCAACCGCGTGGGTGTGCACAAGGGACGCGGACTGGAATGGCTGGCGCATCACCTCGGCTGCACGCTGGCCAACGTCATCGCTATCGGTGACAGTGAAAACGATCTGACCATGCTGCAGATGGCGGGACTGGGCGTCGCCATGGCAAACAGCGAGCCGTGCATCTGCGAAGCAGCGGACGTTATCACCGGCAGCAATATGGAAAACGGTGTCGCACAGGCGATTTACCGACATATTCTGGGGGAATGAACGATGAAAAAAGTAGTGGCAATCGGCGAACTGCTCATTGATTTCGTACCGCAGCAGCGCGGCTGTGCACTTGATGAGGTCGTGCAGTTTGAGCGTGTCGCGGGCGGTGCGCCGGCCAATGTTGCAACCGCAGTGGCGCGTCTCGGCGGCAGAGCGCAGATGATTTCACAGGTGGGAGAGGACGCATTCGGTACGCACATTCTCAAAACGCTGCGCGCAAACGGCGTGGATACCTCGAGTGTGTTCCGCACCGAACGGGCGAATACTGCGCTGGCGTTTGTTTCACTTGATAAGAACGGCAACCGCGAGTTTTCCTTCTACCGCAATCCCTCGGCAGACCTGTTTCTCGATGAAGCACAGATCACGCCGGATATTTTCGCGGACTGTGCCGCGCTGCACTTCTGCTCGGTCGATCTGGTGGATGCACCTGTCAAGCAGGCACATCGCAAGGCCATCCGGCTGGCAAAGGACGCAGGCGCGTTTCTCTCGTTCGACCCGAACGTGCGCCTGCCGCTGTGGGACAGCCCGGAAAGCTGTCAGGCAGCAATTCGTGAATTTCTGCCGTGTGCAGACCTCGTGAAGCTGTCGGATGATGAAGTTGAATTCTGCACCGGCTGCAAAACCGAGAGGGAAGCGGCAGAACTTCTGTTTTCGCAGGGCTGCAGGCTGCTGCTTGTGACACGCGGCGCGGACGGCGCGGCAGTCTACACGCCGAACGCGAGCGCCGAGACCGAAGCACTGCCGGTGACGGTCGCGGATACCACCGGAGCGGGCGATTCGTTCATCGGGTCGTTCCTGTATCAGCTTACCCGTGACGGTGTGACAGCGGAAACGCTCGCTGACATCCCGCAGGAAAAGTTCGCGGATTATCTGACATTTTCGTCCGAATGCTCGGCGTATACCGTGCAGCATAAGGCGCGGTTATGCCAACAGAAGAAGAATTGAAAATGGAAAATGGAGAATGAATGTGTCCGCCCACAGGGCGGCAATTCAATAACACGCTTTGCGCGTAACCGCAGTTCTTAATTCGCCATTCTCAATTTTTCATTCACCTGCCACTAAAATTTATTGCACAATGTGTGCAAACGTGGTATAATTTTGAGGTTATAAAGAAATGATAACGATTCTTGGCATCGACCCGGGCTATGGCACGATTGGCTACGGCGTGGTGCGGTTCGATAATATGAAATTTACGCCGGTGCAGTACGGTGCGGCAAAAACCGCTCCCGGAATACCAATGCACCTGCGCTTATGTGAGATTTACGATGATATCTGTACGCTGGTGGACACATTTCACCCGGACGAGGTGGCAATCGAGGAGCTTTTCTTCTCGAAAAACGTCACAACCGGCATTCAGGTTGCGCAGGCGCGCGGTGTAATTCTGCTGGCGCTGGCCCAGAAGGGACTGCATCCGGTATCCTATACACCAAATCAGGTGAAGCTGTCCGTTGTCGGCTATGGCGGCGCGGAGAAAAAACAGGTGATGGAAATGACAAAAAGCATTCTCCATCTCACCAAGCTGCCGCGTCCGGACGATGCCGCGGATGCGCTTGCGCTGGCCATCTGCCACGGGCATTCCCGGCAGGCCATGCGCTATGAAGGCTTATTATGAGGTTTAAATAGATGTTTTATTATGTAGACGGCACGGTTTCCGTGCTCCAGCAGGGGCTTGTGGTGATCGACTGCGGCGGTGTAGGCTATGCCTGCCACGCTTCGCAGAACACCATCGGCAAGCTGAAAACCGGCGAAAAAGCGCGTCTGCTGACCTGGCTCAATGTCCGTGAGGGCGTGTTTGAGCTGTACGGTTTTATCGACGAGGAGGAGAAATCCTGCTTCCTGATGCTGACCAGCGTTAACGGTGTTGGCCCGAAGGCGGCGCTGTCCATCCTGTCGGTCGCACCGCCGGACAGACTGGCGCTCAGCATCATCACCGGCGATGAAAAAATGCTCATGCAGGCGCCGGGCATCGGCAAGAAGATCGCACAGCGCATTGTACTCGAGCTGCGCGACAAGATGAGCAAGGAGCAGCTGGAGACCGCATCTGCAGCGTCTCCGGCGGCGGCAGCCGCCGTTTCCGGCGGTGTCAACCACACGCAGGAGGCAGTCGCGGCGCTTATGGTGCTCGGCTATACGCAGGCAGAGGCGCTGCACGCGATGGAGGGTCTGGATGCTGCCGGCATGGAGGCGGACGAGATCATCCGTCAGTGCTTGAAAAAGCTGGTCAAGTCCTGATTTTGGACGATAAAAGCCTGATCAAGTAGGAGAGTGTACCTTTGAGTATTGAATTTTCCGGCGGCATGACGGATGATGAGCGCATCATCTCCACCCGCCAGCTCAGCGAGGACGAGACCGAGAATTCGCTCCGTCCGAAATCCATGGCGGACTATATCGGTCAGAAAAAAGCCAAGGAAAACCTGAGCATTTACATACAGGCCGCGAAAATGCGCGGTGAATCGCTCGACCATACGCTGCTGTACGGTCCGCCGGGTCTGGGCAAGACCACACTCGCGGGCATCATTGCCGCAGAAATGGGCGTGAATATCCGTGTTACGAGTGGTCCGGCGATCGAAAAAGCGGGAGATTTGGCGGCTTTATTGACAAATCTCTCAGAGAATGATATTTTGTTTATTGACGAGATCCATCGTCTCGACCGTGCGGTAGAGGAGATTCTCTATCCTGCGATGGAGGACTATGCACTCGATATCATCATCGGCAAGGGGCCTTCGGCGCGCTCGATCCGTATCGACCTGCCGAAATTTACGCTCATCGGCGCGACTACGCGTGCCGGTCAGATGACGAGCCCGCTGCGCGACCGCTTCGGCGTCATGCTCCGTCTGGAGCTGTATTCGCCGGAGGAGCTGTGCGGCATTGTTGAACGCTCGGCAGGCATTCTTAATGTACCGTGCGAGCACGAGGCGCATTCGAGATTGCGCGGCGCAGCCGTGGTACGCCGCGAATCGCCAACCGGCTTCTGCGCCGTGTGCGAGACTTCGCACAGGTAATCGGCACCGGTACGATTGACAGAAAAAGTGCCGACATTGCGCTTCGCGCACTCGAGATTGATGAGTTAGGTCTGGATAACGTAGACCGCAGAATGCTCAAAAGCATTATCCAGAACTACGGCGGCGGTCCAGTCGGACTGGACACGCTGGCCGCGACCATCGGCGAAGAAGCAATCACCTTGGAAGATGTTTATGAGCCGTATCTCATGCAGATCGGCTTTCTCAGCCGCACGCCGCGCGGACGCTGCGTGACGCTGCAGGCTTACCGTCATTTAAATCTGGAACCGGCGGACGGACAGCAAATGCTGTAATGCAATCGTTTCCCCGCCTTTATCATACAAGAAAGTTAGGTGTTTCATTTGGGTAGATATTTTGGAACAGACGGCGTTCGCGGTGTAGCGAACTCGGAACTTGATGCACTGCTGGCATTCAAGATCGGCGCGGCAGCGGCATACGCACTTACGCAGGAGTCTGCACACGGCCGCAAGGCGAAGCTGCTGATCGGCAAGGACACCCGCGTATCCTCGGATATGCTGGAGAACGCGCTCGTCGCGGGCATCTGCTCGGTTGGCGCGGATGTAGAGCTGCTCGGCGTTATCCCGACGCCGGCGGTCGCTTTCCTCACCATCAAGCACAAGGCAGATGCGGGTATTGTCATTTCCGCAAGCCACAACTCCTTTGAGTACAACGGCATCAAGATTTTTGCAGGCAACGGCTACAAGCTGCCGGACGAAACCGAGGCAAGAATTGAGGACCTGATCGACGATTTCGAGTCTATTCCGAAGATGACCCACGAGAAGATCGGCCGTGTACTCAAAAGCGAGATCGATCCGGTAGTCGAGTACACCGACCACCTTGCAGATACCATCAAGGGCGACCTGTCCGGTCTGCGCGTGGCGGTGGACTGTGCAAACGGCTCCTCCTCCACGACGGTGGAGCGCCTTATGCGTCTGGTCGAGTGCAAGGCGGAAATTCGCTTCTATGAGCCGGACGGCATCAACATCAACGATAACTGCGGCTCCACCCATCTCGGTCAGCTGAAGGAGCGTGTCCGCTCAGGCAATTTTGATCTTGGCGTTGCCTTTGACGGCGATGCTGACCGCTGCCTGATCGTAGACGAGACCGGCGAGGAGCTGGACGGCGACCGCATTATGGCAGTCTGCGCGGCGCACATGAAGAAGGAAGGCAAGCTGCGCGGCGGCGCATTTGTTGCCACCATTTTGTCCAACATGGGTCTGCACGCCTACGCCGATAAGAACGGCATGAAGATCGAGTGCTCCAATGTAGGTGACCGCTATGTGCTCGAAATGATGCTCAAGAAGGGCTACATTCTGGGCGGCGAGCAGTCCGGACACGTTATTTTTCTTGAGTATGCGTCCACCGGTGATGGTGAGCTGACTGCACTGCAGTTTATGTCTATCCTCAAGGCGAGCGGCAAGAAGTGCTCGGAGATCGCAGCTGAGGTTGAGCCGTGGCCGCAGCTGATGATCAATGTCAAGGTGCCGAACGATAAGAAGGCTACCCTGCAGCAGCTGCCCGAGGTCAAGGCGGCTATCGATGCGGCTTCCGCAGAGCTGGGCAATAACGGCCGAATCCTGGTTCGCCCGTCCGGTACGGAGGCGCTTGTGCGCGTCATGGTAGAGGGCACGAACAGTGAGCAGGTAGATACTTTGGCAAAAAAGGTTGCCAAAGTCATCGAGTCTGTTGTATAATATAAAAGAGCCAACGGGAGTGGGTGTGGTTTGCACACCCACTTTCTTCATTCTGAATAGGGAGGTGGGAGCATTTGCGCACAATTCCATAACATGCTAAGCGCCAGAACTGCGGTGCAGCCGGTATCGCAGTTGACGAGGAAAGGGTTAATCGAAAGTATTCGGCGGGTGCCCTTCGGTCACAAGTGGGTTGATCGTCAGCAGGCTGTTAAAACATACGGGCGACCGTATCGACAGAGCAGTTATGCGTAACGCACTATTTTTATACCCAAAATTAGAAATTCACCGCATATATTGAGGTAAGGCAATACGGAATAATTAAACAAGAGCGATTTGTGAGAGAGTTTTACGGACCAATAAGGCGTGTTTGGCGGTAATGCTTGATGTATTATCGTAAAATCGCAACGCAGTCAGGACGTAAAATCTTCACAAAGCGGCGCGGCAGCGCGACCGGAGTTCGTGCAAGAAGCCGCAGCTTTCATTGTTCCGTGCTGCCTAAGGCTCATACTGAAATGTTGCGGAAGATATGTTATATTTACCGTTGCAAAGGAGTATTATTTTATGTGTGGAATCGTTGGATTCACCGGACGCGAGAACGCGCTTCCGATTCTCATCAAGGGTCTGTACAGTCTGGAATACCGTGGCTATGACTCTGCCGGTGTGGCTGCCTTCACGAGGACGGTCTGCGCGTTGTCAAGGCGCGCGGCCGCATTGCAAACCTTGAGGAGAAGATCAAGGAGGAAGGCGGCGACATGTACTGCACCTGCGGTATCGGTCACACCCGCTGGGCAACGCACGGTGAGCCGTCCGACCGCAACTCACATCCGCATCTGGGCGGCAAGGGCAAGGTAGCAGTTGTACACAACGGCATTATCGAGAACTACAAGGAGCTGCGTGAGCGTCTGGAGGCACACGGCTACGAGTTTAAGTCCGAGACCGATACGGAGACTGTCGCGCACCTCGTGGACTATCTGCACACCGGCAAGCAGGAGGATCTGGCAAAGACCGTTCTGCAGGCCGTGCAGCGTCTGCGCGGCTCTTACGCACTGGGCGTAGTCTCGATGGATAACACGCAGGAGATTGTTGCTGCACGCCGCGGCAACCCGCTGGTTATCGGTATCGGTGAGGGCGAGAACATGATCGCATCCGATATTACCGCTATTATCAATCGCACCAAGCGTTACATTATTCTGGATGATAACGAGGTTGCAATCGTTCGCCCGGACAGCGTAGTTGTCATGAACGAGTTCGGCGATACGGTAGAGAAGGAAATCATGACCGTAACGTGGGATATGTCCGCAGCGGAAAAGGGCGGCTACCAGCACTTTATGCTCAAGGAGATCATGGAGCAGCCCAAGGCAGTTGCCGATACGGTTAAGCCGCGTATCAAAAACGATGCGGTTGTATTCGAGGACAACGGTCTGACCGACGAGCGTCTGCGTGAGATCGAGCATATCCATATCATCGGCTGCGGCTCTGCACTGCACGCAGGCATGGTCGGCAAGCGCGTGATTGAGGCGATGTGCCGCATTCGCTGCACGGCAGAGGTTGCCAGCGAGTTCCGTTATGAGAACCCGATCATCGGTAAAAAGGATATGTGCATCGTTATCAGCCAGTCCGGCGAGACGGCGGATACGCTGGCTGCCATGCGTCTGGCCAAGCAGGCAGGTGCGTTCACGATTGCGATCGTAAACGTCGTTTCCTCGACGATTGCGCGCGAAGCAGACGGTGTGCTGTATACCTGGGCCGGCCCGGAGATTTCGGTCGCCACCACCAAGGCGTACTCCGCGCAGCTCTCCGCGCTGTATCTCATCTCGGTTAAGATCGCGCGTGTGCGCGGCCTCATCTCCATCGGTGACGAGCGTGCGCTCTGCGCTGAGCTCCAGCGCCTGCCGGAGTGCATCGAGCAGACCCTGAAATGCCAGTCGGATATGCAGCGTATCGCTACGCTGTATGCAAACCGCTCGAGCGTGTTCTTCCTTGGCCGCGGGCTGGACTATGCCGCCGCGCTCGAGGCTTCGCTCAAGCTGAAGGAAATTTCCTATATTCATTCGGAGGCGTACGCTGCCGGTGAGCTTAAGCACGGCACCATTTCTCTGATCGAGGAGGGTACTCTGGTTGTTGCTCTGGCAACGCAGCCGGCACTGTTTGAGAAAACAGTCTCCAATATCCGTGAGGTTGTAGCGCGCGGCGCAAGCGTCGTGCTCGTCACCACGGACGATTTCACCGGGGATGAGTCGGTCTGCCAGCACATCGTGCGCCTGCCGAAGTGCCTGTATGAATTTTCCGCTTCGCTTTCGATTATTCCGATGCAGCTTTTGGCATACTATATCGCAGTGGAGCGCAACTGTGATGTCGATAAGCCGCGCAACCTGGCAAAGTCGGTAACTGTAGAGTAAAACGTCAACAATATTGTCATAATTACACAAAAATAGAAGCGTGTTTTTGTGTGATATAGGTAAAGATGACAATCGTTTCTTGACATTTCCAATTCTACCGCGTATAATAGCTATTGACATGAGAAATGATTATCAAATACAGCCATCGAACGGGATTCCGGATGAAAAGCTGTGCCGTCTGGCACGGCAAGGAGACGGACCTGCGATGGAGAATCTGATCCGTCGTTATACCCGTCTGGTCAAGACCTGTGCGCGGCCCTACTTTCTGGCAGGCGCCGATGCAGAGGATCTGATGCAGGAGGGCATGCTCGGGCTGCTGAATGCCGTCCGGGAGTACGACGAGAGCAAGGGCATACCCTTTGGAGCGTTTGCACGGTTGTGCATCACGCGGAAGATTTATTCCGCAGTGAAGGCGGCAGCGTCGCTCAAGCACGACCCGCTCAATCAGTCCATGTCAATCGATCGACCTCTGTTTGAAGACCTTGCGGAATCGCGTACCCGGGTAACTGCACCGAATGGTGATCCTGAATCGCTTGTTATCGGCAATGAGGAGAGGGAAGAGCGGAAAAAGAAGCTCTACTCGCTTTTGTCTGAATTTGAGGCACAGGTTTTGACGTTGTTTTTGGACGGCTTATCGTATGAAGAGATGTCCGAAGCGCTGCACAAACCAATCAAATCTGTGGATAATGCCGTCCAACGCATCAAGCGAAAATCGGCAGCCATTAAACCTATTTAGGCGATAGCAGGCGCAGTGTCTGTACGCATATATTTCAAGTTTCCCGAGGGAACAGTATCAAAGAGAGGTAAAAACCATGTACGAAGACAAGACTTTAGTATGCAAGGAATGCGGTAAGGAGTTCGTGTTCACCGCCGGCGAGCAGGAGTTTTACGCAGAGCGCGGTTTCCAGAACGAGCCGCAGCGCTGCAAGAGCTGCCGTGACGCGCGCAAGAACGCTGCACGCGGTCCGCGTGAGTTCTTCACCGCTACCTGTGCTGCTTGTGGCGGCGAGGCTCGCGTTCCGTTCGAGCCGAAATCTGACCGCCCGGTATATTGCAGCGAGTGCTTCGCAAAGATGCGTGAGCAGTGATACCGTAACGATAAAAAATCAATAAATGACACGTTAAAAGTGCCAGTAATGACTTTTCTCATTGCTGGTGCTTTTTTCTTTGCCCAAAGGAAAGGAATCGGCAAGGGAATGTGTGTTCCGAAAAATGATAAAGAAATGAAGAATCGGATCCGCAGGCGAAGGGCGGCTTGCGGCAAAAGAAAACCTCTGCTCAAAATGAGCAGAGGTTTTCTTTTGATTTTAAGCAATAACATCGTATTTCAGGATTAAGCCACGTTTCTGCCGGTCGTCAAGGTCAGCAATAGCGGCATCAATACTGGGAAATAAGCAAGGGCAGATATGGCCTTTGCTAAGATTCACGAAGCTGTACATGTTTGTTCCCTTGTGGGGGAGCAGAAGTACGTCCAGCGTTTCGTTGCGCTTAAAAATGCAGAAATGCATAGAGAAGATCCTTTACTTGGCTTCGTTGATGGTAAGCAGCTCCTCGATCGTCTCTTTCTGCCGGCGAAGAAAGCCGAGATAGAAACCGTCAGAAACGGAAAATGCGATGAATGCTGCGTGCAGCAGAAGGGCTCTGATATGTATGAGAAGAGCTATAATCTCCGCGATGTTCATATTTTTTGATGTGTAGAAGGCATAGGTGGGATTGGTGAGAAGCAGATAAAAGTCCCTTAAGATAAACGCACTAACCGGAATCAGGGCGAACGATAAGGCAATCCAAACGCGGGTGTCTTTCTTAAGGGCCTCGTATAAATGCAGAATGTCGGCGTGCTTGGATTCCAGTTCCTCGTGCGAAAAGCGGGAATAGTAATCCAAGTCACATAGTTTCTGGTACTGATGAATTCGGCTGCGCCGTTTTCATCGGACTTTGATGGTATATTGCTGGGCATAGGCGATAACTCCTGTAATTGGGGTAGTTCTTGATAAAAAGAAAAGGAAGACCCTAAAGAGCCTTCCTTATCGAAAGTGTCGGTAATGAAATTCTCATTACCGGCACTTTTTATTTGTCCGCAGTAAAAATAGGCCTCAAATAAGGAGGAAAAAGGTGTGAAAAATGAAAAAATGATCTATCTCCCATATGTTCGTTTTGAGCAGGAAGAAGGAGAAGCGGAGGGTATCGGCTGGTACTTTACGCAGTACAATGCCGAAACTGGAGAAGGTAAAGGCTGGCACGGAACAGAGTTCATGCCGGATTACTTCTTTGAAACGAACTGCGAGTGCGGCGAACCGGAAACAAAGTTCTTTGACGTGCATATCAATGAGCCGATCGAGCAGTGGAGTTGGCCGGAACCGCCGGATGACGATGCGTTCACGAACTACGATGCGTGTTCCAACACAACGCGGGTTTCGCTGTCAAGTGCCTTCAAGTGCTCGGCGAGAGAAGCCAATCCTCCCGCGTTGCGGACAACATCCAACGGCAGCTGAACAACCTCGCCCAAAGAACGAAGCGATGCAGCCGTGCTCTTTCTGCTTGGAACATCAATACCCACTGTGTTCATAGAAACACTCCTGTTTGGAATTTGCAATGGACAACGCCCTCTTTACCCATTGCCGATTCTATCTGTTTGCCTACATGAATGCGCTGGCTCTACCTGCACAAATCGAACACTGCTTTAATCCGCACACGGCGCGGGAAAAAGGTTTAGTGGCCTACGGGCAAACCTTGGTGTCTCCCTCTTGCGCCCATGCAGGGCAGGCAAGAGCGTTATCGCTTCTCAAGCGATAACGCTCCGAATAGCGGCATTCAGAAAACCGCGTTATCTCGTCGCAAATCTTGACAAAATCCTTAAAAACCGATACAATATAAAGGTTAAAAAGGACTTTCGGCTCCTGCTATGACGGCGGGAGCCTTTTTGGAGGAAACACGATGGAACTTACATTATGCTGTCCGACTTTATTCGGGCTGGAGGGCATCGTCGCGGACGAGCTGCGCTTCGGCGGCAGGCTGACCGACGTGCACGCGGAAAACGGCCGCGTGCTGTTCACCGGTGACGAAAACACGCTTGCATGGGCGAACCTGAACCTGCGGTGCGCCGAGCGTGTGCTCATCCGCATCGGCACATTCAAAGCCAAAACGTTCGACCAGTTGTTCGAGGGCGTAAAAGCACTCCCGTGGGAGCAGTTCATTTCGGCAGACGGCGCATTTCCGGTCAAGGGTCACAGTCTGGACTCCACGCTGCACTCGATTCCGGACTGCCAGAAGATCATCAAAAAGGCAGTCGTATCGCGCCTGGGCGCGAAGTACGGTCAGACCTGGTTTGATGAGATTGGTGAAAAGTATCAGATTCAGTTCGCCATCATGCACGATGTGGCTGAGCTGTACCTCGATACCTCGGGTGCCGGTCTGCACAAGCGCGGCTACCGCGCCAACAGCAATGCGGCGCCGCTTCGTGAGACGCTGGCGGCGGCTATGGTCAAGCTGGCGCGCTGGCGCGGGCGCGATCCGTTCCTCGACCCGTTCTGCGGCTCGGGCACGATCGCGATTGAGGCGGCCATGATCGCGCAGCGCCGTGCCCCCGGTCTGCTGCGCCGCTTTGACGCGGAAAGGTGGAGCTGCTTTGACAAGTCGGTCTGGCAGCAGGCGCGCGAGAGTGCGCTCGACCTTGCCCAGCCGGACGCAAAATTCGATATCGTCGGCAGCGACATTGACCCGGACTGCGTGCAGCTGTCCATCGAGAACGCGCGCAAGGCCGGTGTGGCGAACACGGTGTTCTTCGAGCGCGCGGACGCAGTAAAGCGCGATTACAGCGGTGCAGGCGTACTGTTTGCCAATCCGCCGTACGGTGAGCGTCTGCTGGACTTGCAGCAGGCGGAAAAGCTGTACGCCGACCTCGGCAGAGCGACAAAAAACAGCCCGATGAAGCAGTATCTGCTCAGTTCGGACCCGCTGTTCGAGCGCTGCTACGGCCGCAAGGCGGATAAGCGCCGCAAGCTGTACAACGGCATGATCAAGTGCGAGCTGCATATGTATTTTAAAGACCCGTCTGCATCGAACAGGGGAGAGAATAAGCACTCCGACCGACCGTCTGCTAAACGGCCTGCAAAACGCTGAGCGGTACAGGGCACTGTTCATAATTTGTTCAGAAAATTTTTGTGAAAATTCCGGATTACCCCCTTGCATATTGCGGCTCCTTGGTGTAAGATAATACTCGAAGTTAGCACTCGGGTAATTTGAGTGCTAACCCCCGACATTGTAAAATCTTATTTTTCATAGGAGGAATCCATTATGAAGCTCAAGCCCCTTTGCGACCGCGTAGTTATCAAGATGGTCGAGGCGGAGGAGACCACCGCAAGCGGCATTATTCTTACCGCATCCGCACAGGAGAAGCCCCAGGTTGCTGAAATCATCGAAGTAGGCCCGGGCGGCGTTGTTGACGGCAAGGAAATCAAGATGGAAGTTCAGAAGGGTCAGAAGGTCATCACCGGCAAGTACACCGGTACTGAGGTTAAGCTGGACGGCGAGAAGTATATCATCGTTCGTCAGAGCGACATTCTGGCAATCGTAGAGTAATTTTCAGGAGGTAATTCATCATGGCTAAGCAGCTTATTTACGGCGAGGACGCGCGCAAGGCTCTGCAGCGCGGTATTGATCAGCTCGCTGATACCGTTAAGGTAACCATCGGTCCGAAGGGCCGCAACGTTGTACTGGATAAGAAGTACGGCGGTCCGCTGATTACCAACGACGGTGTTACCATCGCTAAGGAGATCGAGCTGGACGACGCTTTCGAGAACATGGGCGCACAGCTTGTTAAGGAAGTTGCCACCAAGACCAACGACATCGCAGGCGACGGCACCACCACCGCTACCGTTCTGGCGCAGGCTTTCGTTCGTGAGGGTCTGAAGAACGTAGCAGCAGGTGCAAACCCGATGGTAATGCGCCGCGGTATCGCCAAGGCAGTCAAGGCTGCTGTTGCAGCGATTGCTGAGAACTCCAAGAAGGTTGACGGCACGAACGACATCGCACGTGTAGGCGCTATCTCCTCCAGCTCCGACGAGATCGGCACCCTGATCGCAGAGGCTATGGAGAAGGTTTCCACCGACGGCGTTATCACCGTTGAGGAGTCCAAGACCGCTGAGACCTACTCTGAGGTTGTTGAGGGCATGCAGTTCGACCGCGGTTATATCACCCCGTATATGTGCACCGACACCGAGAAGATGGAAGCAAACCTGGACGACGCTCTGGTGCTGATCACCGATAAGAAGCTGTCCAACATTCAGGAGCTGCTGCCGATCCTCGAGCAGGTTGTTAAGGCTGGCAAGAAGCTGCTGCTCATCGCTGAGGACGTTGAGGGCGAGGCTCTGTCCACCCTGATCGTAAACCGTCTGCGCGGCACCTTCACCTGCGTAGCTGTTAAGGCTCCGGGCTTTGGCGATCGCCGCAAGGATATGCTCCGCGACATCGCAATCCTGACCGGCGGTACCGTAATCTCCGAGGAGGTTGGTATCGAGCTGAAGGACGCTACCATGGATATGCTGGGTTCTGCCCGTCAGATCAAGGTAACCAAGGAGAACACCACCATCGTTGACGGTGCTGGCGACAAGCAGGCTATCGCAAACCGCGTTGCTGAGATCCGCGGCGCAATCGAGCGCACCACCTCTGACTTCGACCGTGAGAAGCTGCAGGAGCGTCTGGCTAAGCTGGCCGGCGGCGTAGCAGTTATCAAGTTGGCGCTGCAACCGAGACTGAGATGAAGGAGCAGAAGCTCCGCATCGAGGATGCACTGAACGCAACCCGCGCAGCTGTTGAGGAAGGCATCGTAGCAGGCGGCGGTGTAGCTTATGTAAACGCTATCGCAGCGGTTGAGGCTCTGGCTGCAGAGGCAACCGGCGATGAGAAGACCGGTATGCAGATCGTTGCACGCGGTCTGGAAGCACCGATGAAGCAGATCGCTGCCAACGCAGGCATCGAGGGCGCAATCGTTGTTGATAAGGTAAAGCACGCTGACAAGGTTGGCTACGGCTTTGACGCTGCAACCGAGACCTACGGCGACATGATTGCAAACGGCATCGTTGACCCGACCAAGGTAAACCGTTCCGCACTGCAGAATGCAGCATCCGTTGCTTCGATGGTCCTGACCACCGAGAGCCTGGTTGCTGATAAGAAGGAGCCTGTTGCTCCGGCTCCGGCTGCTCCGGATATGGGCGGTATGTACTAAGCAGTACCGAAAAACGCTGAAAACACTGGAGATTTCAAGGGTTCAAAGGCAAACTTACCATAAACTTACGACAATCGTCAGTGGAAAGACGCCAGATATGTATGAGGCCGACGCCTGCAAAATGCAGGCGTCGGCCTTTTTCTGTTGTCGAAAAATTACAGATACAAATGTGCTTAATGTATTCTTCAAGAGGCTTGAGACTTACCCGGAAATGAAAACAGAGCGCTTCACAGCAGTGAAACGCTCTGTTTTTGTATGAGTATCATCGAATTTGCGTGCTCCGGAGTTTTATGCAGCCATTGCTCGAAAATCCGGATGAAGCAGTTCCGCAGCAGCCGGAGATTATTCGTACAGCGGGAACTTCTCGGTGAGTGCCAGAACGCGTGCGGAAATCTCGTCCTTCTTCTCATCGTAGTGATAGATGCAGTCTGCAATGCAGTCCGCGATGACCTTCATCTCTTCCACGCCCATGCCGCGGGTCGTAGCGGCCGGGGTGCCCAGACGAACGCCAGAGGTGATGAACGGGCTGCGCTTCTCACCCGGAACGGTGTTCTTGTTGGCGGTGATGTGAACCGAATCCAGACGCGCCTCCAGATCCTTGCCGGTGCACTCCTCGTCGGTCAGATCAACGAGCAGCAGGTGATTGTCGGTACCGCCGGAAACCAGCTTGACACCGCGTGCCTGCAGCTGTGCAGCCATAGCCTTGGCATTCTCAACGATCTTGCGTGCGTACTCCTTGAACTCCGGCTGCAGTGCCTCGCCGAAGCAAACCGCCTTGGAAGCGATAACATGCTCGAGCGGGCCGCCCTGGGTGCCCGGGAATACAGCGGAGTTAATGCGCTTTGCCAGAACAGCGTTGTTGGTCAGGATCAGGCCGCCGCGCGGACCGCGAAGCGTCTTGTGGGTGGTGGTGGTAACAACGTCAGCATACGGCATCGGGTTCTGGTGCTGACCGCCGGCAACCAGACCGGCAATGTGCGCCATATCGACCATCAGGTAAGCGCCGTAGCCATGTGCGACCTCGGCCATTTTCTCGAAGTCGATGGCACGCGGATACGCGGATGCACCTGCAACGATCAGCTTCGGGCGATGCTTCTTGACAGCCTTCTCAAGCTCAGCGTAGTCGATGAAGCCATCCTCGTTTACGCCGTAGGAAACAAAGTGGTAGTTCTTGCCGGACTGGTTGACCGGAGAGCCGTGGCTCAGGTGACCGCCCTGAGACAGATCCATGCCCATAACGGTGTCGCCCAGGTCGAGCAGAGCGAAGTAAACCGCAAGGTTGGCCTGTGCACCGGAGTGCGGCTGAACATTCGCATATTTTGCACCGAACAGCTCACATGCGCGCTCGATTGCGATACGCTCTACCTTGTCAACAAATTCACAGCCGCCGTAGTAGCGCTTGCCGGGAAGACCCTCTGCGTACTTATTGGTCAGCACGCTGCCCATAGCAGCCATAACGCCGGGAGAAACGATATTTTCGCTGGCGATCAGCTCGATATTCTGGCGCTGACGGTGCAGCTCCTCGTTCATCGCACTGCCCAGCTCGGGGTCGATCGACTGGATCATACCGATGGAATCCATCATTTCTTTGTACATTTGAACTACCTCCAAGCTTTAGTAGTATAAAGTTCTCTTTGACTATACCATTGCCCTCATAAAAAAGCAAGTCGATTTTATGAAAAATATAACCAAAAATGAAGGATTGCCAAAAGCCTCCTGCAAAATGAGAAAAAGGCAGGTTACCCTGCCTTTGCTCAGATATTCTGATAGAACAGTCCGTCCCTCGTGCAGTACCACAGCAGCATGCCGTGTCGAATATAGGGCAGACGCACGTCTAATCCCCATTCCGGGTACTGCTTTTTGACGATCATCGTGTCTCCGCTGAGAAATGCAACGAACGAGATATAGTGCTCGCGGTGCATTTCATGCGGTGCGGTGATATACCATTCTCCGTCGCTGTGCTCAATTTGCAGTGCATTTTCCTCGTCCGGTTTGTGCATAACGAGGTTGGTCAATTTTGCACCGCAGCAGGTCACATCTGCGTCATCGGTCGAGAACAGCAGATTGCCGCAGGTCGGACAGCGGTAAAACCGCATTTTCTTCATATTGCCGTTAGTCATATCGTTTTCCTCCAGATCGCCTCTCAGCAGGGCTTCGGTGTCCACGCCGAGAGCCTGTGATAACAACGGGAGGAGCGAGATGTCGGGAGCACCGCCGCCGCGCCCCCATTTGGATACCGCCTTGTCGCTGACGCCAAGCTGTTCAGCCAGCGCAAGCTGTGTCAGTCCCAGTTTTGTCCGCATTGTACGGATTAGTCTGCCGGTTTTTACCTGATCCATTCGGATCACCTCCCTTGCGTTCTATTATACGGAAAACGGAGGAGAATACAATGAACGCTCCGTAGAGTTGCGGAAAATTGAGAATGGAAACATAAAAATCCCGCGTGAAATTCAACGCGGGATTTGCTGTCTTATCGGAAGACAGACTGCGGAAACGCTTCCGGGTCGGCTGCCTTTGCGGCGGCATCGTCGATGCGGACCTCTCCGCTGCGGACGAGTTCACCGAGCGAATCGTCCATCAGCATCATACCCTGATTGCGGCCGGTCTGCATGGTGCTGATGAGCTGATACGACTTGTTCTGGCGGATCAGGTTGCGCACGGCAGGGGTGCCGGTCAGAATCTCAAATGCGGCTACGCGGCCGCCCATGGTGCGCGGTATGAGCGTCTGGCAGACAATGCACTCAAGCACCTCGGCAAGCTGAATGCGAATCTGCTCCTGCTGCTCTGGTGGGAATACATCTACGATACGGTCGATCGTACCGGCAGCTCCCTTGGTGTGCAGTGTGCCGAATACAAGGTGACCGGTCTCAGCAGCCGTGATAGCGGTCGAAATGGTCTCCAGATCGCGCATCTCACCGACGAGAATAACGTCTGGGTCCTGCCGCAGAGCTGCTCGCAGGCCACTTGCGAAGCTGTCCGTATCCGCACCGATTTCACGCTGGTTGATCATTGAGCGAATGCGCGGGTGTACATACTCGATCGGGTTTTCCAGCGTGATGATATGGCGTGCCGCGGTGCGGTTGACGTGGTCGATCAGTGCCGCCAGTGTGGAACTTTTGCCGGAGCCGGTCGGTCCGGTCACGATAACCAGTCCGCGCGGCTTTTCGGCCTGCTGTATAATGATATCCGGCAGGCGAAGCTGCTCCGCAGTCGGGATTTCCATCGGCAGCAGACGCAGCGCCAGCGCCGTGTGGTGTTGCTGGCGAAACAGATTGCAGCGCATGCGCACGGAATCGGCAAACGTCACTGCAAAGTCGGACTCGCCGATGGTTTTCAGCTCGTGCAGCTGATGCTCATCCGCAAGCTGCTGCACCGCATCCTGCACATCCTGCTCGGTCAGAGGTACGTCACCGTGGGTACGCAGCTCACCGTCGATACGCAGCATCGGCGGGAGACCAACGGTTAAATGCACATCGGAGGTGTTTTTCTCCTTGGCGTAAAAAATCAGAGTTTGTAAATCGTACAAGGCGTGTCTCTCTCCTTGGTGTCCCAAAGCAGGGGACAGAGTTTATATGGGTATTGTACCGCAAATTGCCTGCCGCTGCAAGTAAGGATAAATGAAAACGGCTTCGGAAAACCGAAGCCGTTGAGACCGTCGAAAAACTTTGTTTTTTCGACAATCTGCGAGAATGCTTATGCGTTCTTCTTTTGTTTTCGCGTGTTATTTCGGCGGGTCGTTTCCTTTATTTGAACTGCAGTGCGCTATGACTTCGTTCAGATAGACCGACATGCCCGCACATAGGACACCCTGCACAACACCTTCAAACAGAGCGGCTGCCCAGTTGCCGTAGCTGGCATAGCGCGATACGACCGACAGACAGGCCAGTCCAATCCCGCAGAACGTGAGTGCCAGAGGATAAATTGATTGGGAAACCGCTGTATTGCCTTGAGTCCGCGTCCGATGCAGTATAAAACCGCCACCAGAACCGCGAAATCCGCCTTGATATACTGCGTCAGTTCTTCCATGGGTTCACCTCCCCTTAACAGCCTATGCGGAAAGAGAACGATGTTTGCCAAGGCATATCGCAGGGCGGCATGACCTCATGCCGCCGTTCGCAACGATCTGCACGTACTTACAGGCGGCGGGCCGGGGGCAGCCCACCCTGCATGATACGTTTATCGCTATCTACTTCTCACTCTCTGCAAGCTGGACTTGCAGATTTTAGTCTGCTGCTGTATAATACAATAGATTAGGAATGTTTACCGCCAAATAAAAGGCTGGAAAATATGGGAGATACGAAGATGAATACTGCTTCTATTCTGGGCGTGCAATTTCACGCCGTTACCAAGCAGCAGGCTGTTGAGCTTGCAATGAGCAAGATCCGTTCCCGGCAGAAGGGCTACGTTGTTACCCCGAATCCGGAGATTGTCGATCTCTGCCGCCATGACGAAAAATTCATGGGCGTTGTCAACCATGCGACGCTTGTCCTGCCGGACGGCATCGGCATCATCTATGCTGCGAAGATCCTCGGTGAAAAGCTGCAGGGCAAGGTAGCCGGCATTGAATTTGCCGAGAGCCTTGTTGCCGCGATGGCCAAGGAGAACATGCGCCTGTATCTGCTGGGTGCGAAGCCCGGTGTTGCCGAAAAAGCAGGTGCGAACCTGTGTGCAAAGTATCCAGGACTGGTGCTGGCCGGCACGCATGACGGCTATTTCTCCGACCCGCAGGAGGTTGTTGACAGCATCAACGCCGCAGGCGGTGCGGATGTTGTGTTCGTCTGTCTGGGTGCGCCCAAGCAGGAGAAATTTATCGCGGACAACATGGACGATATCCACAGCACACTGTTCTGCGGTCTCGGCGGCTCGTTGGATGTGTTTGCAGGCGTTGCCAAGCGCGCGCCGGATATTTTCATCAAGCTGGGTCTGGAGTGGTTTTACCGCCTGCTCAAGCAGCCCAGCCGTATCGGCCGTATGATGAAGCTGCCGAAATTTCTGCTCATCGTTATCAAGGAACGGCTGTTTGGCAGAAAGGGGAAGTGACAAGAATGAAAGTAAAACTGCTTGCTTACACGCCGGACCCGGAAAAGTTGGTCGCGGCTGCAGCAAAGAACTGCTATTCCTCCACGGACGTTGACAGCGTGCTGGATGGTCTGACCGAGGAAAAGACCGAGAGCTTTGTCAACATGCTTTCCGAGATCGGCCACGAAAGCCCGATCGAGCATGTGTCGTTCACCTTTGCAATCGAGGGTGTATCACGTTCTCTGCTGGCACAGATCACGCGCCACCGCATTGCATCGTTCTCGGTACAGAGCCAGCGCTATGTGCGTGAGAAGGGCTTCGAGTATGTTGTTCCGCCGGAGATTGATAAAATTCCGGCTGCCGGGCAAAATTCATTCAGGCGATGGAGGACGACCAGCGCACCTACGAGGAACTGACGGCCGCGCTGATGGAAGGCTATCTCAAGGATCTGCTCGAGCAGGGCGTTCCGGAGAAGACCGCCCGCAGCAAGGCTGAAAAGCACGCCATTGAGGACGCACGCTACGTTCTGCCGAACGCCTGCGCGACTCGCATTGTCATGACGGCGAACGCCCGCAGCCTCAAGAACTTTTTCCGCCTGCGCTGCTGCAATCGCGCCCAGTGGGAGATCCGTGCGCTTGCCGAGGAGATGTACAGGCAGGTATACGCTGTTGCGCCGACGCTGTTCGGTCACTGCGGACCGGCCTGCGTGGACGGTGTCTGCACAGAGGGCAAAATGTCCTGCGGCAAGGCCGCAGAAGTGCGCGCGCACTATCAGGCGCTGCGCGAGGGCAAGTAACCCCCAAATCAATCTTGAGAAAGGTATTATATGTTACCGTTTAGAGAAATTACTTTAGAAGATAAACCAATGGTCGAGCACTGCGGCTCGCATTACAACTATCATCTGTGCGAGCGCTGCTTTGTCGATCTTTTCATGTGGCGCGGCCACTACAACACGCAGATCTGCTTCAAAGACGGCTTTATGCTGGTGAAAATGTCTCCGTTGGACGGCGGACACGACTGCTATCTTGCGCCTGTCGGTCAGGGCGACCTCGGCGCTGCGCTGGATGCGCTCGAGCAGGATGCCGCTGAACGCGGTCTTCCGTTCGTCATTGTCTCGGTCGCTGAGCCGATGATCGAGCGTATCGAAGCCGTTCGTCCGGGCAAGTTCACGTTCGCGCATGACAGCGAGGACGGTGACGATTATATCTACCTCGCGGAAAAGCTGCGCACGCTGTCCGGCAAAAAGCTGCAGAGCAAGCGCAACCTCGTTAACCGCTTCAAGACCGCCTATGAGGGGCGGTGGAGCTACGAGGACATGACCCGGGAAAACAGCAAGGATGCGTTCGCCTTCCATGTGCACTGGTGCAACCTGAACGGCTGTGCACGCGAGCGCGACTTTGAGGGCGAGACCTGCGCAATCGTGCAGGCACTCCACAACTTTGACTACTTGAATTTGCGCGGCGGACTGCTCCGCTTGGACGGCGAGGTTATCGCGTTCACATTCGGCTGCAAGGCTACGCCGGATATGTTCGTGGTACAGATTGAAAAGGCCGACCACACGATTCAGGGCGCGTACCAGATGATCAACCAGCAGTTCGTACAGCGCAACTGCAATGATGTGGAATACGTCAACCGCGAGGAGGATCTGGGACTCGAGGGTCTGCGCAAGGCGAAGAAGTCCTATTATCCGGTGATGCGCGGCGTGAAATATGTGGCAACACCGAAAGGTTGATTGAAATGATGCGATTTGCCGAAAAAGGAGATTTTCCTGCCGTTCGCACCCTCTGGGAAACCTGTTTTCCGGATGAGGGCGGCTTCAATGACTACTTCTTCGCGCACTTCTATAAAGAGAAATATACGCTGCTGTATCTCGAGGGTGAAACGCTCGTGGCGATGGTGCAGATGCTCCCGTACCGCATGACGGTGGGCGGCGTATCCCGCGAGGTGACGTATATCTACGGCGCGTGTACCGACCCGGCGCACCGCCGCAAGGGTTATATGGCGCGGCTGCTCGAGCGCTCGTTCGAGTTGGACAGGCAAGGGGGACGCATTGCGTCCGTGCTCATTCCGGCAGAAAAGTGGCTGTTTGATTTTTACAAACCGTTCGGCTACGAGCCGTTCTTCCATATTTCCCGCCGGGAGATTATCCGCACGGCAGGGGAGCGCGAAGCGCCTCGGCGGCTGACCTCGGCGGATGTGCCTGCACTGGCGGCGCTGTATGACAAACTGGTGCCGAAATGCCGCATCGAGCGGGACAAGGCGTACTGGAACGCGCAGCTTGCGCTGTTCGACACGCTCGGCGCGGGCGTGTATGGCTGGTTCAAGGACGGAACGCTCACCGGCTATGCGTTCTGCTGGGAGGACAATGCGCAGGAGCTGCTCGGTGCAGATGACGCGCAGCTGCAGGGTCTGCTGGACGTGCTGCGGCGCGATATGCTCGCCGTGACGGAGATCGGCGCGGAAACTGCACTCGGCGTATGCAAATGGCATGAGAAAGCGGATGAAACCGCTGGATATATGAATTTAATGCTCAACTGAAAGGTGTGACAAACATGGTATATGTATTACTGGCAGAGGGCTTCGAGGAAGTCGAGGCGTTGACTCCGGTCGATCTTCTGCGCCGCGCAGGCGTGGAGACCAGGCTGGTCGGTGTGACCGGTGCAACCGTGTGCGGTGCACGCGGCATCAATGTCGTAACCGACCTGTCCATGGACGAGGTTGACCTTGCAAAGGCCGATATGCTCGTTCTGCCGGGCGGCATGCCGGGCACGACCAATCTGTACGCGGACAAGCGCGTCACCGATGCGGTTCGCACGATGGCAGATGCAGGCAAGTACGTTGCGGCAATCTGCGCGGCTCCGTCCATCATTCTGGGCGGCATGGGTCTGCTCGAGGGCAAGAAAGCCACTTGCTATCCGGGCATGGAGGACGGCATGAAGGGTTCGACCCCGGAAAAGAAAAACGCAGTCACCGATGGCAGGATCATCACCGGCTGCGGCGTCGGCGGCGCACTGGATTTCGCGTGCGAGCTGATTACCGCGCTGTGCGGCAAGGCCAAGGCGGACGAGATCGCAGAGTCGGTCGTACATCATGTGTACGGATAAGAAAACGCTGCGGGGGCGATATCTTGCGGAACGGGCAAGCCTGTCCGCTGAGGAAAAGCAGGCGATTGATCGCGGTATTGCACAGAACATTCTGCAAAGTGGGTTCTATCAGCAGGCAGACTGCATTTTCTGCTATGTTTCGACTGCTGAGGAGATTGATACCCGTACGGTGCTCGAAAACGCGCTTGCGTCCGGCAGGACGGTCTGCGTGCCGCTGTGCGGCAAGGGAGGCAGCATGACCGCGCGGAAAATCACCGCGCTCTCCGAGCTGCAGACCGGTCACTACGGTATCCTGGAGCCGTCCGACACGGCGCCTGAGATTGCACCGGAGAACATCGACCTGATTCTTGCGCCTGCGCTCTCGTGCGACAGAAAAGGGTACCGTCTCGGCTACGGCGGCGGCTACTATGATCGGTTCCTCAGCCGGACAAACGCGGTCTGTGCGGCGCTGTGTGCATCGCAGCGCATGAGCGCAGCCCTGCCGCACGAGGCGTTCGACCGCTGCTGTCATTACATTATCACCGAAAGAGAGGTGCTGCGCACCGATGAATCAAGATAAACGCACACTGCTGCCGGGTCTCAGCCTGTTTGTGTGCTTCTGCCTGCTGACAGGCATGGAAAAGCTGATCACGCACTTCAATCTGCCGCCGTCGCTGATGGCGCTCGGTGAGATCGTGTGCTTCGGTTTGGCGCTTGCAATGGCGCTGCCCGGTATGGATCGGGAGCGCTTTAAGCAGCGTCTTGCATTCAAAATGCCGCGTAAGGGCGGCTGGCTGCTCATTTTGTTTATGGGCGCGGCGACCGCATTTGCCGCCCTCAGCCTGAACATGCTGGAATATCGTCTGCTGGCGCATACCGGTCTCCGGCTGACGATTGCATCCCTGCCGATGCCGCTCGGCGGTATGTCGTTTGCATGGCGGCTGCTGATCGGCGTTGTGATAGCAGCTCTGGTCGAGGAGCTCTATTTACGAGGTGCACTGTTCAGCGTGTACGGTGAAGAAGTCGGTACCTCGGCGTGCCTGCTGTTCGGCGGCATCGTGTTCGCACTGCTGCACGGCAGTCCGCTTGATCTGGCGGCAGGCTTCTGCGCCGGACTGGCGTTTACCTATCTGACCTATGTGTTTGATACCGTATGGGCGGCGGTACTTTCCCATGCTGCGGCGGCATTTGTCACCGTGGTGATGCAGTGGATAGCAGATACCTATGCACCGTTCGGCATTTGGAACATCCTGCTGCCGCTGACTGTGCTCTTTTTCCTGCTGTTCGCGTTCTTAACGCTGGACACACTGGGAAAAATGCTGGCGCGCGGTTCCATTCCGCACTTTGAGGTCAGCGCCGGCTGGTACGACCTGTGGCTGCTGGTGAAAGAGCCCGGATTTATTGTGTTCGTGCTGGCATTTGCCGGTAAAATCATTCTGAATTACTGGATCGGCTGAGGCCGACCCGCAGAGAGGTGAATTATGGATAATCATTTTAACAACGATGAAACGCGGCGCGTACCGCTGCCGGGTTCGGAATCGCCGGTGCCTGAGCAGTTCACGCCGGAGCATTTCGATGACGATCGGGAGCCGGAGCAGCCGCAGAAGCAGCCCAAACGCCGCCGCAGCCGCCGCCAGATGAACGCAGGCTGTGCAGGCTCGATGGTGTACATGATCGCAGTAGTCGGCGTTTCGCTGGTGCTGTCGATTGCCGCGCTGTTCATGGCAAACGACATTTTTGCCTTTGTCAAGGCGGATGCGGTCAAGGAAATCACGGTTTCGGAGAACACCTCGGTATCCTCGCTCGCCAAGGAGCTGGACGACCAGGGCGTTATCAATTATCATTCGGTGTTCAAGCTGTATCTGACGCTCAAGCACCAGACCGATACCTCGGTTCTGGCAGGCGCCTATCAGCTGAACCCGTCGATGGACTACGGTCAGATCGTAGATGCGCTGGCCAACACCGCAAGCACGGAGACCGTGCAGATTACCATTCCGGAGGGTTATTCCATCTCGCAGATCCGTCAGGTGCTGCTGGACAACCATATCTGCACCGAGGATGCGCTGGATGAGGTGCTGAATGACTATTCCTTCAAGCACGATTTCCTTGAGGATGAAAAACCGGCCGCGGAAGGCTGGCTGGAAGGCTATCTGTTCCCGGATACCTATGAGGTATACAAGGGCAACGCTGCGGTTGTCGATACCATCAACAAGATGCTCAACAACTTCGGCAACAAGTATGACGCGGACATCAAGTCCGGCGCGGAGAACCTCGGCCGTTCGATGCACGATATTGTCACGATCGCCTCTCTTGTCGAGCGTGAGGCACAGCGCGACGATGAGCGCGCACGCATTGCGGGCGTTATCTACAACCGTCTGAACAATTCCTCCGAGTTCCCGTATCTGCAGGTGGATGCATCCGTTCTGTATGGTCTGGGACGCACCGGCGGCAAGCTGAGCGACGAGGATCTCAAATCGGATTCCGAGTACAACCTGTACAACCACGAGGGTCTGCCGCCCGGACCGATCTGCAACCCGGGTTATGCTTCGCTGTACGCAGCAAGCCATCCGGAGGACAACAATTACTACTATTACGTTGCTATGCCGGACGGCTCGCACCTGTTTGCAAGCAGCTATGAGGAGCACGAGCGCAACATCGAGGCTTCTAATCAGGCACAGGCGCAGGCTGCAAACGCTTCGGCAGATACGACGACAACGGAGGCAAACGGTGAATAACACACCTGAATTACTGTCGCCCGCAGGCGATCTGGACAAAATGCGGTTTGGCATTGCCTACGGCGCGGATGCGGTCTATATGGCCGGAACGCGCTTCGGCATGCGTGCCGCTGCAACCAACTTTGACGATAACGCGCTGCGCGAGGGTATTGCCTACGCGCACGCGCACGGCGTCAAGTGCTACATTACAGTTAATATTATGCCGTCCAACCGCGACCTTCCGGCACTTCCGGCCTATCTGGAGCTGCTGCAGGACGCAGGCGCGGACGCACTCATCATCGCGGACGTAGGCGTGCTGCGCATGGCGCGCAGATACGCGCCCAAGGTTCCGGTGCACATCTCGACCCAGACCAGTATCCTTAACCACGAGGCGGCAAACTACTGGGCGGATGAAGGCGCCGAGCGTATCGTGCTCGCGCGCGAGCTTTCCCTTGAGGAGATCGCCGAAATCCGTGCAAAAACCCCGAAGGAACTCGAGATTGAGGCCTCGTTCATGGTGCTATGTGCATTTCGTACTCCGGCCGCTGCCTGATCTCGCAGTACATGACCGGCCGTGACGCCAACCATGGTGCATGCGCACAGCCGTGCCGCTGGAATTACTCTCTGATGGAGGAGAAGCGTCCGGGGCAGTTCTTCCCGGTCGAGGAGGACGGACGCGGCACCTACCTGTATAACTCCAAGGATATGTGCATGATCGAGCACGTTCCGGAGTTGATCGAGGCCGGTATTACCTCGTTCAAGATTGAGGGCCGCAACAAAACTGCGTACTATGCAGCCTGTGTCACCGGTGCATACCGTGCCGCGATCGACACCTATAAAAAGGACCCGGAAAACTTTGTTCTGCCGCAGTTCTGCCGCGATGAGGTCAATAAGGTCAGCCACCGCGAGTATTACACCGGCTTCTACTTCGGCAATCAGGAAAACGGACAGCATTACGGCGACAGCCAGTATATCCGCGAGTACGAGGTTGTCGGCATGCCGGTCGAGTGTGACGACAGCGGCAAAGCCGTGTTCGCACTCAAGAACCGCTTTTTCGATGGGGAAGAGCTGGAGCTGATTCAGCCGGGTCAGGCGCCGTATGTGTTCCGCGCAGAGAACGTCACTGATGACGAGGGCACGAAGCGTGAGCTGTTCAACGTGCCGCAGATGCGCGTAAACTTTGCGTTCCCGTTCAAGGTGAGCGAGTGGGCCATTTTGCGGAAGGTCAAGGAACGGCCGGAGTAAACAATCAATGAGGAGTTAGGAGGCAGGAGTTTCCTGCGTGCCGGCTTACCGTAGGGGGCGCACATTGTGCGCCCTTTTGCGGTGCCCCCTTGCAAATCGCTTGAACAGGCGAACACGGTTCGCCTCTACGGCATGGTTTCTCCTGCCTCTTATCTCCTGCCTTTTTATGAATGGTTGCAACGTATGATAAATTGTGGTATCATTACAATTAAGTATGGAAACCTTTCGGGGTGAATTGAACCGAAAAATTCTAAGCAAGGGAAGTATATACATGAGCGATAACCAGAAGAAAACGATTTTCTCCGGCGTGCAGCGTCCGGCAAGCTGACGCTGGGTAACTATTTGGGTGCTATCCGCAATTTCCCAATCCTGCAGGAGCAGTACAACTGCATTTACTGCGTGGTCGATCAGCACGCCATCACGGTCCGGCAGGAGCCTGCGGCGCTCCGCCGTGCAACGCTTGAACTGATCGCGCAGTACATTGCCTGCGGTCTGGACCCGGAAAAGAGCATTCTGTTCATCCAGAGCCATGTGCCCGCGCATGCGGAGCTGGCGTGGGTGCTCAACTGCTTCACCATGTTCGGCGAGGCTTCCCGCATGACCCAGTTCAAGGACAAATCCGCCAAGCATGCGGACAACATCAATGTCGGTCTGTTCACCTATCCGGTTCTGATGGCGGCAGACATTCTGCTGTACCAGACCGATCTTGTTCCGGTTGGCGTGGATCAGAGCCAGCACATCGAGATCTGCCGCGACATTGCAAACCGCTTCAACAATCTGCATCCGAACACCTTTACCATTCCGGAGGGCTACTACCCGAAGGTTGGCGAGGGTGCCAAGATTACCAGCCTGGTTGACCCGAACAGCAAAATGAGCAAGTCCGACCCGAATCCGAACGGCTACATCCTGCTGATGGACAAGCCGGAGGATATTATGCGCAAGTTCAAGCGTGCGGTTACCGACTCGGATTCCCGCATTATCTTTGACCCGCAGAACAAGCCGGGTGTTTCCAACCTGCTGCAGATTTACGCACTGGCGACCGGCAAGACCATCGAACAGGCGGCAGCCGAGTTTGACGGCAAGGGCTACGGTGAGTTCAAGCCCGCAGTCGGCGAGGCCGTTGTCGAGCTGCTGCGTCCGATTCGTGAAAAGACCACCGATCTGCTGAACAACAAGGATTATCTGGAGCAGGTCTACAAGGAGGGCGCACAGAAGGCCTCTTATCTGGCGCGCAAAACGCTGGATAAGGTTTATCGAAAGGTAGGCTTTGTCGCACGCTGAGCCAAAAGGGAGTAAACCATGTCTGAATATATTGTCATCGGCACGATCATTGCAGCGTTTGCCGTAGCTGCCGTGCTGAGCTATTTTTTCACACCGCCGGTCAAGAATTTTGCACATAAGGTCGGCGCGATCGACGTGCCGAAGGATGCACGCCGCATGCACAAAAAGCCGATCCCGCGGCTGGGCGGTCTGGCCATTTACGGCGGCTTCCTGTGTTCGATTCTGATTTTCGGGCAGCTCGATGAGACCATGCTGTGCGTCTTGCTCGGAGCGGCCATCATTGTCGCACTCGGTATTTTCGATGATGTGCTGGCGCTCGGCGCCAAGCTGAAATTCGTGGTGCAGATTGTAGCGGCAGCTATTCCGGTCTGCATCGGCGACCTGCAGATTGGTCTGTTCACCAATTTGAATCCGCTGTCGGATACGCCGTTTGTCCATCTCGGCATTCTGGCAGTGCCGGTCACGATTATCTGGATTGTCGGCATCACGAATGCGGTAAACCTGATTGACGGTCTGGACGGACTTGCGGTCGGTGTTTCGTCCATTGCGGCGATTACCATGCTTGCTGTTGCGCTGCTGACCGGCAACATGCCGATTGCCATCACGATGGCGGCGCTCGCCGGCGCGTGCATCGGCTTTATGCCGTACAACCTCAACCCGGCTAAGATCTTCATGGGCGACACCGGCTCGACCTTCCTCGGTTACATGCTGGCAACCGTGTCCATCATGGGTCTGTTCAAATTCTACGCAGTCATCTCGTTTGCGGTGCCGTTCCTGATTCTCGGCCTGCCGATTTTCGATACAGCCAATGCCATCATCCGCCGTGTGGCGGCAGGCAGAAGTCCGATGAGTCCGGACCGCGGCCATGTGCATCACAAGCTGATCGATATGGGCTTCAACCAGAAGCAGGCGGTTGCTATTCTGTACGCTATCAGCGCAACGCTCGGTCTTACCGCCGTGGTGCTCACCTCGTCCGGCGAGGTTAAGGCGATCGTGCTGCTGCTGGCGGTTTTGGCTGCAATTCTGGTAGGTGCATGCATCATTTACGGTGCGGAGCACTGGAGCAAACACGCATCCGAAAACAAGGAGGATAAAGACGATGAATAAAATCAAGGTAATGACGGTTTTCGGCACCCGCCCGGAGGCCATTAAGATGGCGCCGCTGGTGCACGCGCTCGAGCAGAATGAAAACACCGAATCCATTGTATGTGTTACCGCGCAGCACCGTGAGATGCTCGATCAGGTGCTCGATATTTTCGACATCAAGCCGGATTACGACCTGAATATCATGCAGCCGCGTCAGACGCTGGCGACCATTACCGAGAAGAGCCTGCACGGTCTGGATGAGGTGCTCGAAAAGGCACAGCCGGACATCGTGCTCGTCCACGGTGATACCTCGACCACCTTTGCCGGTGCGCTTGCGGCGTTCTATCACAAGGTGCCGGTCGGTCATGTAGAGGCCGGTCTGCGTACCTATGATAAGTACAGCCCGTTCCCGGAGGAAGTGAACCGTAAGCTGACCGGTCAGATTGCAACGCTGCACTTTGCGCCGACTCCGCGCAACCGTGATAATCTTGCGAAGGAAGGTATCACAGACGGCGTGTTTGTCATGGGCAACACGGTTGTTGACGCGATCCACATGACCGTAAAGCCGGATTTCGAGTTCCGTGATGAGCAGCTCAAGACGCTGGATTTTGAGAACAACCGCGTTGTCCTCGTTACCGCGCACCGCCGCGAGAACTACGGCGAGCCGATGGAGAATATCTGCCGCGCCATTGCCGAGCTGAGCGAGGCATACCCGGATGTACATTTCGTTTATCCGGTGCACCTCAGCCCGTATGTCCGCGAGACTGCGGAGAAATTCCTCGGCGGCAATAACCGCATTCACCTCATCCATCCGCTGGCCGTGGACGAGATGCATAACCTGATGGCACGCTGCTATCTCATCATGACCGACTCCGGCGGACTGCAGGAGGAGGCGCCCAGCCTCGGCAAGCCGGTTCTGGTGCTGCGCCGCGAGACCGAGCGTCCGGAGGCCATCGAGGCAGGTACGGTCAAGCTGGCAGGCGTGGAGCAGGCCAATATCGTTAAGCTCGCGCGCGAGCTGTTCGACGATAAGGACGCTTACGAAAAAATGGCGCACGCTGTCAATCCGTACGGCGACGGAAAGACCTCGCAGCGTATCGTGCAGGCGATCGAGCAGTATTTTGGTCTGCGCGAGGACGGTCCGGCTCCGTTTAACCCGTGAAACCCGTAAAAAAAGAGAAGCACACACCGAAACACTATCTGCCGGACACTACGCCGAAGATTGCGGCTGCGGGCGCTACCGTGCTCGTGCTGTTGGTGGTGCTCAGCTTTGTGCTGTCCTCCGGCTGGATGCACGGCAGCAGCACCGGCATTATCCTGCCCGGCAGTGAGGGCGATTCGCCAACGGTTGGCACAGGCAGTGCGCTGCTCACCGGGCAGAGCGTGGATGATATTACCATCGATATCAATAACGCCAAGACCGTCATTGCGACGCTCGCACGTCCGACAGCATACAGCAGCAGGATCGAGAACACGATCTACTATGATGGCGGCTCGGCGGCTCTGTACTGCCATGCTATGCGCGGGATAATGTTATGCGCACGGATACACTCGGTAGTGACAATCAGGTGCAGTCTACGCTGATTCGCGTTCCGGACGGCAAGGTGTATGCGTGGAATGCAGGGGACAGCATTGCATATCAGGCAAAGCCGGCGATTTTACCGATGATGCAGCTGCTATGCTGCCGACTTACGAGGATGTTCTGGCTGATGAAGTACAGCTGACTGCTGCCGGTCGGCAGGACATTAACGGTGAACCGTGTATTGTCGTTACATTTGAGCAGGACGGCTACCGCTGTGTATATGGCATTTCAACGGTCAGCGGTTTGTTGGCGCAGGCGTCGTTCTATGACGGCGATACCCTGACGCGCAAAGTCACCGTCAGCGAGATCAGCACGGAAACGCCGGACAGTGAATTGTTTACGCTGCCGGACGGCGAAAGCGTTATATAGAAAAAGTGGAGAGTGGAGATTGCAGAGTGGAGAGACAGCGAAACCGTTTCGCTATCTTCACTCTTAACTCTCCACTCTTCACTCTGATAGAAGGAGATTGCACATAAATGTCTGAATATATTAAGATTTCACCGGAGATTCGTGCGCTCGGCCGTGAGGCTGAACGCGAGATCCGTCCGTATTTCGAGCGTCTCGAGGAGATCTGTGACCGCAACACCGAGAAGGTGCTGGCGGCATTTGCGAAGAACCGTGTATCCGACAACCTGTTTGCCGGTACGACCGGCTACGGCTACGACGACTACGGCCGTGACACGCTCGACAAGATCTACGCCGATATTTTCGGCACCGAGGCAGCACTCGTGCGCATCGGCTTTGTAAACGGCACACACGCGCTGTCCTGCGCGATGTTTTCCGCCGTCAAGACCGGCGACACCGTGCTGTCCGTCACCGGACTGGCGTATGACACGCTGCAGAACACGATCACCGGCGATTACTGCGGCAGTATGAAAAGCTACGGCATCGGCTACAAGCAGGTTGACCTCAAGAACGGCGAGCCTGACCTGCCTGCCATCAAGGCAGCGGCGGCAGATGAGAATATCAAGCTGGTATTCATTCAGCGCAGCCGCGGCTACGGCGTCCGCAAGACGCTTTCCGTCGAGGAAATCGGCGAAATCTGCAAGACCGTGCGTGAGGTCAATACGACTGCGGCCATCATGGTCGATAACTGCTACGGCGAATTCACCGAGGAGATCGAGCCGACGCAGGTCGGTGCGGACATCATCGCAGGCTCGCTCATCAAGAACCCGGGCGGCGGTCTGGCCCCGACCGGCGGCTATATTGCAGGCCGTGCGGATCTGGTCGAGAACGCCTCCTATAAGCTGACCGCACCCGGCATCGGCGGTGAATGCGGCTGCACGATGGGTCAGAACCGGCTGCTGTATCAGGGCCTGTTCATGGCGCCGCACGTTACCATGCAGGCCATCAAGACCGCGATGTTCTGCGCAAAGGTCATGGAAAAGCTCGGCTACGAGGTAAGCCCGAAGGCAGAGGAGCCGCGTTACGACATCATCCAGACCATCGCGTTCGGTGCGCCTGACCCGCTGCGCCGCTTCTGTGAGGGCATTCAGGCCGGTGCGCCTGTCGATTCCTATGTAACGCCGGAGCCGTGGGCAATGCCGGGTTATGATGATCAGGTTATCATGGCTGCAGGCGCGTTCGTGCAGGGCGCGTCCATTGAGCTTTCCGCCGATGCACCGATGCGCGAGCCGTATGTCTGCTATATGCAGGGCGGCCTGACGTATGAATCGGGCAAGCTGGGTATTTTGCTTGCTGCGGATAAAATTACCAGGGCAAAGGCACAGTAATGGAGAATTGAGAATGGAAAATGGAGAATGATGCTATTCTGCATTTTTCAATTCCTCATTTTTCATGCGAAATCGGTTGACAAAGTGCGGATATGAGCGTTATAATAAGTCTGTATTTATTAAGTTATAGGCAATGACGGAAATCCTGTTTTCCGAAAAGCATTTGGCAGAGAGCGTGCGCCACGGCTGCAAGCACACGCAATGCGGAGAAAACAGTACCGATTCCCGAGCCGCACAGCGGAAAAACGCAGTATGCTGTGCCGTGTCGTTCGCGTTAAGAACTCCGAGCGGCAGTCCTGCAAGGGCTGCAAGCAGGGTGGAACCGTGGGCAAGCGCTCACCCCTGAATTTACCAGGGGTGAGCGCTTTTTTGTTGCTGTGCAGCAAAATGTAATGTGTTACATCTAATTAGTAATTACTAACTACTAATTCACAAGAAAGGTCTGAATAAAAGTGTCCGAAGATAACAAGTACACGTTTGAGAACAAGGAATACCGAGACACCTACCGTCACACGGTATCGCACATTCTCGCGCAGGCAGTAAAGCGCCTGTATCCGGAGGTCAAGCTGGCCATCGGTCCGTCCATCGACAACGGCTTCTACTACGATTTTGATGCGCCGTTTTCCTTCACGCAGGAGCACCTCGATGCTCTCGAGGCAGAGATGCGTAAGATCTGCAAGGAAAAGGAGAAGCTTGAGCGCTTCGAGCTGCCGCGCGCGGAAGCCATCAAGTTCATGGAAGAGCGCGAGGAGCCGTACAAGGTAGAGCTGATTAACGATCTGCCGGAGGACGCTACCATTTCCTTCTACAAGCAGGGCGAGTTCACTGACCTGTGTGCAGGCCCGCATCTGGACTCCACCGGCCGCGTAAAGGGCAACGGCATCAAGCTGATGAACGTTACCGGCGCTTACTGGCGCGGCGATTCCTCCAAGAAGATGCTGCAGCGTATTTACGGCACCGCATTCCCGAAGAAGGACGAACTCGACCAGTACCTCAACATGCTGGAGGAAGCGAAGAAGCGCGACCACCGCAAGCTGGGCAAGGAGCTCGGCCTGTTCATGCTGACCGAGGAAGGCCCCGGTTTCCCGTTCTTCCTGCCGAACGGCATGACCCTCAAGAACACCCTGATCGACTACTGGCGCGAGGTTCACAAGCGCTACGGCTATGTTGAGGTCTCCACTCCGATGATCCTCAACCGTAAGCTGTGGGAGCGCTCCGGTCACTGGGATCACTACAAGCAGAATATGTACACCACCGTCATCGACGACGAGGATTACGCAATCAAGCCGATGAACTGCCCGGGCGGCATGCTGGTCTACAAGGCTCAGCCGCACTCCTACAAGGAGCTGCCGCTGCGTGTCGGCGAGCTGGGTCTTGTACACCGCCACGAGCTGTCCGGCGCACTGCACGGTCTGTTCCGTGTGCGCTGCTTCACGCAGGATGACGCGCACATCTTCATGACCTGGGACCAGATGAAGGACGAGATCAAGAACGTTGTCCGTCTGTTCGATGAGGTTTACTCCACCTTCGGTCTGACCTATCAGATCGAGCTGTCTACCATGCCGGAGGATCACATGGGTGACCTCAAGGACTGGCAGTTTGCGGAAAAGACCCTCGCAGAAGCGATTACTGAGATTGGCAAGGACTAGGCGTTGTCAACGAGGGCGACGGCGCGTTCTACGGCCCGAAGCTGGACTTCCATCTGGCAGACTCCATCGGCCGTACCTGGCAGTGCGGCACCATCCAGCTGGATATGCAGCTGCCCGAGCGTTTCGAGCTTGAGTACACCGGCGCAGACGGCGAGAAGCACCGTCCGGTTATGATCCACCGCGTTGTCCTCGGCTCTATTGAGCGCTTCATCGGCGTTATCACCGAGCATTTTGCAGGCGCATTCCCGACCTGGCTGGCACCGGAGCAGGTTCGCGTTATGCCGATGACCGACCGCAATATTCCGTGCGCACAGGAAGTTGTTAAGCAGCTGACCGATAAGGGCTTCCGCGTAACCATGGACGAGCGTAACGAGAAGATTGGCTATAAGATCCGCGAAGCACAGGTTCACAAGGTTCCGTATATGATCGTCATTGGCGACAAGGACGAGGAAAAGGGTGTTATCTCGGTTCGTACCCGCAAGACCGGCGAGACCACCGCTATGGAGACCGGCGAGTTTATCGAGAAGCTCGCATATGAGGTTGAGAATAAGCTGAAGTAAGCAGCAAAACGGAGAGCGGAAGCAGTATTCCGTTCTCCGTCACAATAGAATAAAGGTACATAGAGTTTTGTCATGTATGCAGGGAGGGTGCAACATGAAAAAATTTGTTTTCGCGTGTCTGATGGCAGGTCTGATGACTTGTGCCGCCGGTGCGGCACAGGTTGGTACGATCAACAACAGCTATCCCGGCGATACCGAAGCGCAGGCGCGGATGCTTTACGATCTCGGGCTGTTTAAAGGCACCGACAAGGGCTTTGCGCTGGAGAAATCCATGACCCGCGCAGAGGCCTCGGTGATGCTGACCCGCCTGCTTGGCGCAGAAAAGACCGCGCTGGCAGGAAACTGGAAGCATCCGTTTACCGATGTACCGCAGTGGGCGGACAAATACGTCGGCTGGCTGTATCAGAATGGTTTGACCAAGGGCGTTTCCGCGACACTGTACGGCTCGCAGCGCAATGTCACCTGCGACCAGTATTGCATTTTTCTGACGCGGGCACATTTGGATGCGGACAGCTATCAGGGTACGGCTTTTGTCGATAACGATGAGGTACGGCAGACGGATGAGGAGGGCTTTATCCGCGGAGATGCGGTTTCGCTCTCGGCGCGGCTGCTCAGTACGAACTACGCGAAAAATGGCGATGAAAGCGACCGCAGTGTGGCGGAAAAGCTGATCGACGACGGCGTTTTCACGGCGGAACAGTTCAAAAATGCGGCATGGGACGTTCTGCCGCGTGATTACAGCAATGATTACCAGTACGATGGCAAATGGAACCTGATTGCTTCGCCATTCGTCTGCCAGATTGCAGATGTGACAGTGGCGCAGTGTCCGATTGATGGCGTGCAGCCTGTCAGCGGTACAGACCGTTATGCGCAGAGTGATATGAGGCAGTCGGACTTGATCCTGTACTTCATGGACAGCAAGACGATGGCGCTGACGCAAGTGCTCTCGCTGCCGAAAGAAAGTTCTGTGGAATATCTCGGCAGCGCCGGAGAAACCGACTATCTGTTGATATTCAACAAGGAAACGGAAACGTATTCGCTGTGCTCGGTACGCAGCGATACGGTCAAAACCGAACTGACTCTGACCGAAGCACAGCAGCAGCGGGCAGAACGCACTGTTTATCAGAGCGCACACGGCTGCATCATCTGCACGGACGAGACGACCAGTTATAAGCTCACTGAAACAGGGGTGGAGCCGTTGGGCGTGGCAGCGGGTATCTGCCGGCTGACGGATGACGGCATGACTGTTACGCAGAAATGTACGGCGGACGAGACCGTGCTGACGGCGTATAACTGGGACGGTCAAAAGACAGACCGCTATACCATCTCGAATGCGTATCAGTCGGATGATGCCGAGGTGCGCAAGCATTTTGCACCGCAGATATTTGGCAGTGACGGTGTGCTGTTCTGGGGCACAGCCGGGCTGTACCGCGAAGAGAACGGCCGTCTGGTACAGGTGACAGACTCTCCGGTCATCGGCGTAAAGCAGGATGCCGATGGGGCTTATTATGCTGTTTCCTGCGATAAATCTGAGCGGACGGAATACTATTCGGATGGTATCGGATACATGGCCGGTGATATGCTCGTGCGTATCGCGCCGGATGGAACGCAGACCACGCTTGCAACACTCGATGACATTCTGATCGACGAGGTAAAGACGGTCAAAAGCGGTGCTGTTCGCTTCACAATCGCTATTCCGACAGAGGGCCATAGAAGCGGACACTATACCTGCCTGTTGAAAGACGGAAATATTACCGTTCGGTCGGCAACCGATGATGTATTCTACATCTGGGGCAACGATGCGCTGGAAAACGAACAAGAGAAAATAGATAAGATTATTGCGAACCAGAAAGGTGAAGAATAATGGCAGAAAAGAAAAAGCTGGTCAGCGAGATCACGTCCATGGACGTGGACTTCGCGCAGTGGTACACAGATATTGTTAAAAAGGCTGAAATGGCCGATTATTCGTCTGTAAAGGGCTGTATCATCATGCGTCCGTACGCACAGGCGCTGTGGGAGAACATCCAGCACACGCTGGACGGCATGTTCAAGGAGACCGGTCACGAGAACGTGGCAATGCCGATCTTTATCCCGGAAAGCCTGCTGCAGAAGGAAGCCGACCACGTTGAAGGCTTCGCGCCGGAGTGTGCATGGGTAACACACGGCGGCAACGACAAGCTGGAGGAGCGTCTGTGCGTTCGTCCGACCTCGGAGACGCTGTTCTGCGAGCATTACGCAAAGATCGTTCGCTCCTGGCGCGACCTGCCGAAGCTGTACAACCAGTGGTGCTCGGTTGTCCGCTGGGAAAAGACCACCCGTCCGTTCCTGCGCAGCCGTGAGTTCTGGTGGCAGGAGGGTCATACCGTTCATGCTACCGCTGAGGAGGCTATGGAAGAGACTCTGCGCATGCTGAACATCTACGCGAAGTTCTTCGAGGAATGGCTGGCCATTCCGGTCGTTAAGGGCGAAAAGACCGAGAAGGAGCGCTTCGCCGGTGCAGAGAATACCTACACCATCGAGGCTATGATGCACGACTGCAAGGCTCTGCAGTCCGGTACCTCGCACTACTTCGGTGATGGCTTTGCACGCGCATTCGGCATGCAGTACACCGATAAGAACAACACCCTGCAGTATATGTATCAGACCTCTTGGGGCGTTTCCACCCGTATCATCGGCGCGATCATCATGACGCACGGTGATAACGAGGGTCTGGTTCTGCCGCCGCGCATCGCTCCGACCCAGCTGGTTGTTATTCCGGTTGCGGCTCACAAGGAAGGCGTCAAGGAGAAGGCAACCGAGCTGTACGAGCAGGTCAAGGCAGCGGGTATCCGTGCCAAGATCGACCTGAGCGACAATACCCCGGGTTGGAAGTTTGCCGAGTACGAGATGAAGGGCATTCCGCTTCGTCTGGAGGTTGGTCCGCGCGATATCGCTGAGGGTCAGTGCGTACTGGTTCGCCGCGACACCCGCGAAAAGACCGTTGTTAAGTTCGAGGATCTCGAAAAGACCATTCCGGCACTGCTGGAGGATATCCAGAAGTCGCTGTATGAGAAGGCGCTCGCAAACCGCGAGGCGCATACCTATACCGCAAAGTCTCTTGACGAGATGAAGTCCATCCTTGCTGAGCACACCGGCTTTATCAAGTCCATGTGGTGCGGCGACCTCGCCTGCGAGGAGAAGGTCAAGGAAGAGACCGGTATGCCGAGCCGCTGCATGCCGTTCGAGCAGGAGCACATCGCAGATACCTGTCCGGTCTGTGGCAAGCCTGCAAACAAGATGGTTGTCTGGGGCATCGCGTACTAAGCGAAGTCTCAGAACCAAAAAACTGCACAGGAAAAGTCCCTCATCAGTCGATGAGGGACTTTTTGCACCAATAGAGAAATTTTTCAGCAGATCGAACGGTTTGTGCGGCAGTGAAAGGCTATTTACTGGTTCTGATAGTAACACAAGTAGCGGCTCAAATATTCATTGACATTCATAGTTTCGGTCAAGAGACCCGAACCGGAGTATCTCGAGCTGTACGCTATCCATCAGCCGCATGTCAACTGCTGCGCGTAAACGGGTAAAGATGATTATCTGCAGGAATTATTGCCGCTGCAGGAATTGTTATTGCCGCAGCCGCAGCCGCTGCGATTGTCATTTACGCCGGCACTGCCGGTGAACAGGCAGCCTGCCTTGTCGCTCTGCGGCGGGAAAAAGGCGTCGATAGGGAAGTCAAAGCTCGAGAAGATCTCGCACGGGTCCTGCTCACCGCCGACACCGCTGTTCGAGCAGTCGCGCCGCGGCAGACATACGTCGTAAGCGGGCATGAGCAATTGGATGTCGCGCTCGAGCCGGATGATCGAGAACTGACCGAGGGTTACGAACAGCTGATAGCCATCGTTGCTGAGCACGAGATCGTCACCGCCGAAGCACGAGCAGATTGAACGGGGTACTTCGTGCAGAGCGCAGCAGCAGCAGTTGCAGCTGGTTTCCGGCGCTACCACACGCGCGTCCAGCATGATCGGATCAACGACTTCTACGACTGCAGTCGGCTTGTTGCTGTCAGGCCGCAGCTGCACATCGCGGCCGTCCTCGATATACTGCGAGGAAAAGATGCGCGCGCCGCCTTCACCGCCGAACAGTACAACGCGTTTGTCAAATACCGCCAGACCGTCCACGATACGCGGACGACCGATTACGCAGCTGATTTCACATTCAATGCGGTAGAAAAAGCGGATATCAACGCTGTAGAAACCTCGATTAAACTGAATCCGCTCAACATCAATAGAAACGCAGAGCAGTTCTGCTTCACGTGGCTTTACAGATGCAATGCCGCCGGCATTGATCAGCTCCTGCGCATCGCGGGTGAGATACACGCGAATGTCACGCAGGCACTCCTTACTGCGGCAGGAGTCATAAACCTTTTTGGTGTGGACGCAGACCGCTTCGCGGAAGCCGCCTGCACTGTTGCCGTTATTGCCGCCGATAGGACCCGGGCAGCAAACTTTTTCAGCCATGTATATTACCTCCAAACAAAAATTGAAGCAACTTCAGTATCAATCTATTCGGAGATTTTCCGGGGTGTTACATTAAGAAGTCCCTCTGTACCTTCAATACAGGGGGACTTCCGTCAAAGAGGGATGGGGCTGTTTATACGTCCATCCAGACGCCTCCGGCCGTATGGCTGCGCACACAGGCCTCGACAAAGCGAACGCCGAGCACGCCTTCCTCCACAGTCGGAAAGGTGTCGGTCGTGTTCTCACGACCTGCCTTGCGATCGGAGAGCACATTGCAGAACGAACGGTAAATATTCGAGAACGCCTCGATAAAGCCTTCATTATGGCCTGCACCGACGCGGGAAAGCCGCGTGCTGGCATCGAGCAGATAGTCTGCACCGGCGGACAGCCGCTGACTCGGCTGGCTGCGCGGCGTGTAGATCAGGTGGTCGCAGTCGGTCGCGGTCCATTCGAGCGAGCCTTCGGTGCCGATGACGTAGATGCCGCTGTCACACTCGTGTCCAATCGCAATCTGGGATGCCCAGAGCGTACCGGTTACGCCGCCCCCGAAATCCATCAGCACATTTACATTGGTATCGAGCGACAGATCACGCGGATAGGTATCCATCATCGCCAGAACGCGCTTGACGTGCAGACCGGTAACTGCGTTACCATCTGCTCTGCATGTGTGCCGAGATCGTTTGCACACAGCGAGGAACCGACCTTTTTCGGCTGAAAACGCCATGCCGAGGTGTCCACCTTGCCGTCAACCGCACCGGAAATGACCCAGTCCTCCGGATGCTGCACGCGGACGTGCAGAATATCACCGATTACACCTGCGCGAATCATCTCACGCGCCTGACGGATGAGCGCATAGCCGGTGTACGAATACGTTATGCCGAACAGCAGACCGCGCTCCTCTGCAATGCGGGCAAGCTCCTCGGCTTCCTCAGTGCGGAGCGCAAGCGGCTTGTCGCATATAACGTGGATGTCATGCTCAAGAAAGCACTTTGCAATCTCGTAATGCGTATCGTTTGCCGTCATGATGGAGACAAAATCAATACCGTCCTCACGCGCGGACTCCTTGTCTGCCATTTCGCGGAAATCTGCATACACGCGGCTGGTGTCAGGCAGGTGATACGCCTCAGCGGTCGCGCGGTTCTTATCCATGCTGCGGGAGAAGCAGCCGCAGACCAGCTCGGCGGAATCGTCCAGCATAGCGCCCCAGCGGTGGAATTTGCCGATGTATGAACCAAGCCCGCCGCCAATCATACCAAATTTCAGCATAAATAATTGCTCCTTACATTTTACATATCAAAGTTTACGGCCGCTACCTTTCCCGAGGTCTGCGATGCGATCATTGCATCCGCGATGCAGCAGGCTGCAAAGCCGTCCTTGCTGCCCGGACCTGCGGTCGGCTCAATGCCGCGCAGATGGTTGATCCAGTGCTGCAGCTCATTATCATAAGCCTTCGGGAAACGTTCTGCCCAGTTGTCTATAATCTCATTGCCGACCTTGAGACGCGAACGGACGATTGGTTCTGCGGGCAGCGGCAGACGGATTGTGCCCTTTTCACATACAATTTCCATGCCGATCTCGTAGCCGTAATAGCTGTTGACCGAGCATTCCACGTCAATCAGGATGTTGCTCTCGGTCCACATGAGCGCCAGCTGTGGGTCATTCAGACCGTCAGCAGCGAACGCGGTGTTGCGTGCCGCCAGCATTTGACCGCGGACAAGCTCCTCGCCAAACAGCCAGCGAAACTGGTCGATCTCGTGGATGAGCACATTAGTTACCTGCATGGCGTTGGTAAATCCGGCTGCGATGCGCGGCGTGCGGCTGATGCAGTGCGCCATCAGCGGCTTGCCCAGCTCACCGGAATCCAGAATGGCCTTGATCTTACGGTAATCCGGGTCATAGCGGCGCATAAAGCCGACCTGCACCAGATTCCTGCCGGCAGCCTGCTCAATGCGGACAATCTCGGCGCAGTCCGCATTGGTGGTTGCCAACGGCTTTTCGCAGAATACCGGCTTGCCGGCTGCGATGGCCTTGTTAGTCATCTCGGCATGAACGCCGTCCCACGCAGTGATGACGATAGCGTCAACCTTGTCGGATGCGATGAGCGCGTCCACGCTCTCCATACTCTCCGCACCGTATGCAGCAGCGAGCGCATCCGTCTTTTCCTTATTGATATCGTACAGCGCGGTGACAGCAACGCCGTCGATCCGCTTGGTCAGTCGCTTGAGGTGCTCCTGACCGATAGAGCCGCCCGCACCGATGATACCTGCCGAAATCGTTTTCTTCTCCATGATCTGTGCCTCCTTTTGTTCTGCGTGGCTCACTTTATGCCTCTATTATAGAACAAAATTGCATAAAGTTACGTCAGAAAATTAACCTGTTCTATGCAGAAATTAACATCAGAAGTTTATGGAGCGGAATTTACTCGGCGTCATTTTCTCGCGGCTGCGGAATACGCGGGAAAAGTGGCTTGCGCTGTTGAAGCCGCTCTGCTCGGCGATCTGCTCGATGGAGAGCGCCGAACCGGTCAGCAGCACCTTTGCGTGACGCAGACGCTGCTCCTGCAGATAATCATGCGGACGGAAGCCGATGTACCTGGCAAAACAGCGAATGAGATGCGTGACACTTACATGGCACAAATCGGCAAGTGTTTCGAGCGTGGCCTCTTCCCGAAAGTGCTCGGCGATATACTCGACCGCCGGACGAATCACCTTGGGAATATCCGGCTTGGTGTCCGGCGCGGCAAGACAGCACAGTACGGATTGGATGCCGACCGAAATGCGGTGCTCATGGTACACCTGCTGGTCTACGTAGTAGAAAATCTGCTCAAAATACGGGAGAATCTCATGATTCCCATCAAAGCAGATGCCGGTGCCGCCGGTCAGCAGCCGGACATAAGCCGTGCTTTCGTCGCCGGAAAAGTGAAACCAGAGGAGCTCGGTCGACCCGGTGACGTAATACCGGTGGGGAAGGCGGCGGTCCATGGTAGCGTCCGTACTGGATAAGGTACTACAGATGCTCCCGCGCAAACGGAGATGGAATGGTAAAGTCCACACGCGACGAAAGCAGCAGGCCTTTGTCGGGTGGTTTCACAGGCATCACCTTCATGAGAGTATACAAAAATTGTAGTGCGGATTTGCTCAAAGAGTAAGAACCTATCCGGCAGATTGTCTGAAATGCACATGGAAAACGGGGAATTAACCCATCAAATCCTCATCGGTGACGAAAAACTCGTTGTCGAGTTCCGCGCACCGACGGTCTAGCTCAGAGGTCGTGCCGAGCGTGCGGCGCACGGCATCGTACTCGGCTTTCGCGCGGTTGTTTACCTTGCCGGTTCGCGTTGCGCGGATGAGCAGGTTTTTCGGGGTATCGAGCGGCGAAATATACTCAACGACAGACACCTTGTAGCCTTCGGCTTCCAGTTTGAGCGCACGCATGCTGTCGGTCAGCACATCGTTAAAGCGCGCCTTGAATACGCCGAATTTGGTCAGCGGCTCGAGTCCGGGCATGGTGTACTGATCGAGCAGTTCCTTGTGGCAGCACGGCACGCACGCGATGTATTTCGCCTTGGCGCGGATTGCCGTACCGAGCGCGAGGTCGGTCGCAATATCGCACGCGTGCAGCGAAATCACAGCAGTAACGTTTTTCGGCGGCTGATACGTCCGCAGATCCGCACAGATGAATGTCATGTTGTGGTAGCCAAGACGCTTCGCCATCGCACGGCTCTCGTCAATAACGTGCTCCTTGATATCCACGCCGATAACGCGGCAGCGACGATGCAGCACCTCGTGGATATAGTAATTCATGACAAAGCTGAGGTAGGATTTGCCGCAGGCGCAGTCCAGCAGCACAATTTCGTCGCTGTCGTCCTGCTCGAACATGGGTGCAACCAGTTCGACGTAGTGGTCGATCTGATTGTACTTGCGGATCATGTCGTTTTTCAGCTTGCCGTCTGCGGTCAGGATGCCGATCTCGCGCAGCAGCGCTGCCGCCTGATCGACACGAATGAGGTACTGCCGGCCGCTGTCGAGCAGCGGATTGGCGGCAGCCGCCTTTTCCTCGGCGGTCGCTTCGCGCTCGGCCTGCTTCATCTGCACGCCGCGTGCCGTCACGGACAGCGTAACAACCGTGCTGCGCTCGGTGTAGGTGAGCACGCTCTCGTCGTATTTCTCGGCCTGCTCGGCAAAGAAGGTACAGAATTCAGCCGCGTCTACGCGGCGGTCGCTGCCCTGAAAATGCAGCGTGTAGTCCTCGTCCGCGCGGGACAGCTTTGCGTCAAATTTCTTTTTGCCGGAAACCAGAGTACAGTCTGCCTGCACAAAAAATCGCGGTTTTTGGTCAGCCGCGCCGAAATGCCTGCCAGCAGCAGCTTGAGCTTCGCGGAATCTCCCTTTTGCATGGATGTCACAACCTTTATTGTAATGTTTTTGTTTTAGTATAGCACAACGGAAAGCATTTCCGCAATTCCAAAGTATAATTTGTGGAAACGAGTGAGATAATATTACCGAAATCACAAAAGGAGGTCATTCTCTATGAGTAACGATCGCTGCAACAAGTCTATCCACTGCACGGTGGAGCAGTGCGCAAACCATTGTCCGACCGCTTCTTACTGTGCGCTGGACAGCATTACCGTTGGCACGCACGAGGCTAATCCAACGGTGGATCAGTGCACCGACTGTAAGTCCTTCCAGCGAAAGTGCTGCTGATTTCCCCTCGCAATGCCGAAAAGGGAGCCGGATTTGTCCGACTCCCTTTTCGGGTTTACCTATTAAAAATAAAGCGTTGGAATGCGCTGTGCTTTGACCTCGGAATCCTGCAGAACATATTGATTGAGCCACGCCACAAAGGCTTCCGCGCCGTCGAAGCAAAGTGCCTTTGTGCCGTCCGGCGCAGTAACCCAGTAATCATGCTCGGTCGATGACTGCAGCCATTTGTCAAATTCAGCCTGATAGACTCGCGCATTTTCGGCGACAAACGCCGGAACAGACAGCAGGCACTGACCGTTCTGTCCCAAATCCAGAAAAATAAACGAAGTGTTCTGCGACTGATTATTCATTCTCCATCCTCCATCTTCAACTCTCCATTTTAAGCTCCGGCATCACCACATGCCGCATGGTCAAGTAGCACGCCAGACCGCCGATGCAGTTGGACACCGGCTCTGCTGCAAATACGCCGCTCACGCCGAGATTCCAGCAGTACGGCAGCAGCAAAGTCAGGGGCACAACAATGAACGCCTTGCGCAAGAGAGAGAAGAACACCGCGTATTTCGCCCGGCCCAACGCGCGGAACGTACTCTGACCGGAATACTGGAACGCCATCATCACAAAGCCGAAAAAGTAAATGTGCAGCGCCGGAACAGCCGCCGCGACCAGTTCCGCGTCCTGATTGAAAATGCGGATGAACAGGGCAGGAAAGAGAGAGACCAGCATCCAGACAAGCATGGTGTACCCGATAGCAATCTGCGTCATAAACCGGATAGCGTCTCGGGTGCGCTTGTACAGACCGGCGCCGTAGTTGTAGCTGATGGCGGTAGATGCACCATCCGCGATGGCGAGCACCGGCGTCTGTGCGATCTGGCGCACGGAGTTAAGTACGGTCATGACGCTGATGTACAGGTCTCCGCCGAAACCGCGCAGCATGGAATTGCACGCCACCTGCACGAGCATATCCGTAAACGACATGACAAAGCTGGCGATGCCGAGCACGGTAATGTGCTGGATACAGTGCCAGTCCGGACAGAAACCGCGGAAATCCAGCTTTAACTCGGCTTTTTTGCCGGTTAAAAACTTGACAACCCATGCAGCAGACAGAAACTGCGACAGTACGGTTGCGATAGCAGCGCCGCGCACGCCGAGGTGCAGTGCGAAAATGAAAATCGGGTCGAGCACGATGTTGGCTGCCGCGCCGAGCGCCACGGTGAGCATGCCGATTCGGGCAAAGCCCTGACAGTTGATGTACGGATTGAGACCGAGCGACAGCATGACGCATAGCGTACCGAGCAAGTAAATCACGATGTACGAGGACGCATACGGGTACGTTACCTCACTGGCGCCGAACAGGTACAGCAGCGGGCGATGGAACGCGATGCCGAGCACGGTCAGCACGGCACCGCTCAGCAGCAACATAAAGCCGGCGTTGACCATGATGCCTTGTGCGCCTTCACGGTTGCCTTTGCCGCGCGCCATCGCGCAGAGCGGAGCACCGCCCAGTCCGAACAAATTGGCAAACGCGGTAATGAGCGTCACAAAAGGGAAGCACAAGCCGATACTCGCCAGCGCAAGCGTGCCCTCGCCGGGGATCTTGCCGATATAAATACGGTCTACAATATTATACAGCAGATTGAGCAGCTGCGCGATCAGCATCGGTGTGGCCACCGCAAGTATCCTGCGGCGGATGCTGCCCTGAGAAAAGTCGATTTGCTGCAAACGAATACAGTCCTTTCAAAATCAGAAAAAGCAGGGAGAAGTCCAAGCTTCTCCCTGCTTTATTGTATCACTGCTGCTGATTTTCGTCAAGAATCCAGCAAAATCAGTGCGCGGTACAGTATTTCGCACGCCGTTCGGCGGTCGAGCGGAGTTTCGGGATTCTGCGCCTGCGCCGAGGTGAGCACGGAGACCCGTTCAAGACGGCTCATTGCCGGCTGTGCCCAGTCCTGCGGCGAATGGTCGGACATCGACCAGGCGTACTGCACACCGCTCAGCGTGCCGTCAAGCAGGTGATCGAGCACCACGCCGGCTTCAGCGACTGTGATGGGTTTCTCGCCGCGAATCTCACTCACGCCGGAGGCGGTCGCGTAGCCGCTGACCAGTCCGTTTGCGGCTGCGGCGCTGATATACGGCTTGGCCCACGCAGAAAGTCCGCTGTCGTCCGCAAAATCGGTCTGTTCTGTCGGCGCAACGGACAGGTCTGCCGCGGCGGCTGTCATGGCGATGAACTCACTGCGTGTTACCGCTCGGCTGGGATGGAAAAACGCACAGCTGCCGATGGTTTCTCCGGTCATTACGCCTTTCTGCGCCAGATAGATCGCCGCGTAATGTGCCGGATCACCGTCCATGTCCGAGTAGGTGAGTCCGGTCTTATTCTTTTTGATTTCAATCGTGATAGCGGCAGGCTGCGCTGTATTGCCCTCGGCATCCACGGCGGTATAGCGGAAGCTGTCGCGTCCGGCTTTGCGGCCCGGTGTGTAATATAAGGTACTGCCCTCGATCTTCGCTGTGCCCAGCCGCGGCTTTTCGGTCAGTTGATAGAGCACAACGTCGTTATCCGCGTCGGTCGCGGACAGCCTGGCCTCCACGGCGATATCCACGCAGGTCTGCGCCGTGACCGGCTGCACCACCGGTGCATTGTCCGCCGCCTGTGCAGTTACTGCGGCAGCGCCGATCAGTCCCGCATAGGCGAGCACGGTTGCGAGCAGCACCGCAATGATGCGAATCTGCCTGTTTTTCAAAATCCTTCACCCTTTCCGGTCGTTTCTTCTATCGGAAAGTATGCACGCGGCTGTTAAATTTTATACCGGATCGGCAGAATTCCGGTCTGTGTATGTTTTCTTCCTGTCGGGAAACGGAAAATTCCGCAAAAGCCCTTGCCGAAAACGCAGAAATGTGGCATAATTCTATTATATATACATTGGGAAAACAGAAAGGAGATTGGCGATGGAAAATCATCAGCTTGTTCTGGTGCTCGACTTCGGCGGTCAGTACAATCAGCTGATTGCACGACGCGTCCGCGAACATAATGTTTACTGTGAGGTTAAGCCCTATAAGACCTCGATTGAGGAGATCAAGGCGCTCAATCCGATCGGCATCATCTTTACCGGCGGTCCGAACAGCGTTTACGAGGAAAAATCCCCGAAGTGTGATCCGGCTCTGTTCGAGCTGGGCGTACCGGTTCTGGGCATCTGCTACGGCTGTCAGCTTATGGCGCATACCCTCGGCGGCGAGGTAACCGCAGCACAGGAGGACACTGCGCGCGAGTACGGCAAGACCGAGACCTTCTACAACACGGACTGCAAGCTGTTCAAGGGTCTGCCGGAGCAGGGCATTTCCTGGATGAGCCACGGCGACTACATGGCAAAGGTGCCGGAGGGCTTCGAACTGGTCGCTCACACCGATATGTGCCCGACTGCTGCCATCGCTGACGAGAAGCGCGGCTTCTACGGCGTACAGTACCATCCGGAGGTAAACCACACCGAGAACGGTTCGCTCATGCTGAAGAACTTCCTGTACGAGGTCTGCCATGCAAAGGGCGACTGGACCATGGGTGACTACAAGAACAGCTCCATCAAGGCCATCCGAGAGAAGGTCGGTGACGGCAAGGTTCTGCTGGCGCTGTCCGGCGGCGTTGACTCCTCGGTTGCAGCTGCTCTGCTGGCTGAGGCAGTAGGCAATCAGCTGACCTGCGTATTCGTAGACCACGGTCTGATGCGCAAGAACGAGGGTGATGAGGTTGAGGCAGCTTTCTCCAAGTGGGACATCAACCTGATCCGCATGAACGAGGAGGACGCATTCCTCGGCGCGCTCAAGGGTCTGACCGATCCGGAGGACAAGCGCAAGGCCATCGGCGCACAGTTCATCCGCACGTTTGAGAAGATGGGCAAGCAGATCGGTGAGCAGGTCGGCAAGATCGACTATCTGGCACAGGGCACTATCTATCCGGACGTGATCGAGTCCGGCAAGGACGATGCCGCTGTCATCAAGAGCCACCACAACGTAGGCGGTCTGCCGGATTTTGTGGACTTCAAGGAGATCATTGAGCCGCTGCGCATGCTGTTCAAGGACGAAGTTCGTCAGCTCGGCTTTGAGCTGGGCCTGTCCGAGCAGCTGGTTATGCGTCAGCCGTTCCCGGGTCCGGGTCTCGGCATCCGTATTACCGGCGAGATCACCAAGGAGAAGTGCGACATTCTGCGTGAGGCAGACGCAATCTTCCGCGAGGAGATCGCAAATGCAGGCCTGGACAAGGAGATCAACCAGTATTTTGCCGTTCTGACCAACACCCGCACCGTAGGCGTTATGGGTGACAGCCGCACCTACGATTACGCACTCGCGCTGCGCGGCGTAACCACCAGCGACTTCATGACCGCTGACTGGGCGCGCATCCCGTACGAGGTGCTTGATAAGGCTTCCAGCCGTATCGTAAACGAGGTTGTCGGCGTAAACCGTATTGTGTATGATATTACCAGTAAGCCGCCGGCTACGATTGAGTGGGAATAATCTTCTCTGGCTAACACCTTGAAAACGCAAAAAAATTTTTGCAACACTTTTGTAACACGTTAGTAATTTTCGAATACGAAACATCCTAAAAAATTGGCCGCCAACTCGCTTGCCCATTCCGAGTTGGCGGCTTCTTTTTGTGTTAATGTGTATACACACAGTCAAATTATTATACAGACGAGTGGGATCCTGTCAAGATTTATGCGCAAAATTATTTGCAGACTCGATTAAGGGGGTGCGGACAAAATCTTGGACTATGCCGATAGGCCGAGTTTTTGTCTATACTCCAGCGGACTAAGTCCACCAAGAGATATCTTAATTCGCTTTTCCCGATACCAA
>NZ_QUMC01000040.1:0-18678 GCF_003481925.1 Butyricicoccus sp. OF10-2
CGTCTGCGGACGGCGGGGACGTTGCGGCGCCCGCCGCGGGGCAAAAAGGAAGGGACACCTGCGGTTTCCCTTCCTCTTTGAACTCCTACCTTTCCCTTATTTCTTAGTCTGGCGCAGATTGCCGACATGTGACCGCTCCGAAAAAGGGGAACGGCAGTCGGGTTACTCTTGCGTTTGTTTCGCAAAATATTCGCAGTTCACAGACAGCGTACTGCTACACATACGGTTTACTCTACGCAGGCGCGACATGCCCGTGTCGCGCGAATCCTTGGCACGTTGTAACGCACGGCACCTACGAATTAAGCGTTTGGTACAATTTATCTTCGTAGGTGCTGTCTATTACAACGCGCTAGCGAATTGTGCGGCACTGCTATGCCGCGCCTGCTTAGATGAAATCACATGTGTAGCAGTAATGTATCTGACACTGCGAATAGGTTGAGAAAAACACGGAAGAAAAAATCCTCTGCCGTTCCCTTGTTTCGCAGCGGTCACATGTCGGCAATCTGCGCCAGGCCATCTAAGGGAAAGGGGAGATTCACAAGAGGGCGGAAACCGCAGGTGTCTGTCCTCTTGTGCGCCCGCGCGGCGTCAGCGCAATTTCCGTTCGCTTCGCAAGCGGCAAAACAAGCGATTAAAACTGGCTTTATATCTTGCGTACAAGGCTGCATTGTGCTAAAATAATACTATTATGGGAAAAACACTCGTGGAGCGCACAAACCGTGTCTCCGCGCAGTCTAACGAGTTGGAGTGAGAAATAAATGGATTACAACCGTTTGGCGGAACTGCTGTTTCCGCATATCAATACCACGCCGGAGGAGATGGAGGCTCGCTATCCCAAGCGCGAGCTGCCCGAGGGCGCAAAGGTAACCCGTATGGGCCCGAGCCCGACCGGCTTCATGCACCTCGGCAACCTGTACGGTGCACTGGTGGATGAGCGTCTGGCGCACCAGTCCAAGGGTGTATTTTATCTGCGTATTGAGGACACCGACCGCAAGCGTGAGGTAGAGGGCGGCGTGCAGATGATCATCGACGCGTTCAAGTCGTTCGGCCTGCCGTTCGACGAGGGTGCAACGACTGACGGTGAGACCGGCATCTACGGTCCGTACCGCCAGAGCCAGCGTGCCGAGATCTACCAGACCTTCGTCAAGTCCCTCGTGCAGCGCGGCATGGCGTACCCGTGCTTCTGCACCGAGGAGGAGCTCTCCGCCGCACACGAGCAGCAGGAGAAGAACAAGGAGAACTTCGGCTACTACGGCAAGTACGCCGTATGGCGCGACCGTCCGATGGAGGACATCGAGGCAGAGCTTGCCAAGGGCACGCCGTATGTTGTCCGTTTCCGCTCGGAGGGCAGCATTGAGCACAAGATCCGCCACGAGGATCTCGTCAAGGGCAAGATGGAAGTCACCGAGAACGATCAGGACGTGGTTATCCTCAAGTCCGACGGCATCCCGACCTACCACTTTGCGCACGTTGTGGACGACCATCTGATGGGCACGACCGTCGTTGTCCGCGGCGAGGAGTGGCTGGCAACGCTGCCGGTACACCTGCAGCTGTTCCGCGCGATGGGCTGGAAGGCGCCCAAGTACGCACACACCGCCCAGCTGATGAAGATCGACCCGGAGACCGGCGGCAAGCGCAAGCTGTCCAAGCGCAAGGACCCGGAACTGGCTCTGACGTTCTACGCGCAGGAGGGCTATCCGGTACCGGCGGTTCTCGAGTACCTGATGACGCTCCTCAACTCCAACTTCGAGGAGTGGCGCCGCGCAAATCCGGACCTGCCGATGAACGATTTCCAGTTTACCACCAAGAAGATGAGTGGCTCGGGTGCGCTGTTTGACATCGAAAAGCTGCGCGACGTTTCCAAGAACGTTATTTCGCGCATGACGGCAGAGCAGGTATACGATTACGTTGCCGAGTGGTCTGCTGTTAACGACAAGGAATTTAACGCACTGCTGACCCGCGACCCGGCGTTCTCCAAGGCGTACCTCGCCATCGGCCGCGGCGGCAAAAAGCCGCGCAAGGACCTCGCGCTGTGGTCGGATGCCAAGGGCTACATGGACTTCATGTTCGACGAGCTGTTCCAGCCGGATTACACCATGCCGGAGCGCGTTTCCGCCGAGGACGCCAAGGCGATTCTGAGCGATTTTGCAGGCATGTTCGACGAGAACGATACGCCGGACGGCTTCTTCGACAAGATGAAGCAGATCGCTTCTGCACACGGCTACGCCGCCGATACCAAGGCGTATAAGGCTGACCCGTCCGCCTATAAGGGCGCCGTCGGTGATGTGTCCATGGTTGTCCGCGTAGCAGTGGCGGGCCGCCAGAACGCACCGGACCTCCAGACCGTAATGGGTATTCTGGGTAAGGATAAGGTTCTGGAACGCCTGTCTAAGTGCGCAGATGCGCTCTGAATAATGGAAAATGTAAAATGGATAATGGAGAATGAAGGAGCCGCCCAAAGGGCGGAATTAAATCATCGCGCGCAGCGCGATACCGCAATTTTCAATTTTCCATTTTCAATTCTCAATTCCAAGGGAGAATAATAAATGTTAGAGAATGTAAACAACTTCCTCACAGAAATCATCGACGAGGATATTAAAAACGGTCTTTCCGAGCGCATCCACACCCGCTTTCCGCCGGAGCCGAACGGTTATCTGCATATCGGCTCGGCAAAGGCGATCTTCATCAACTGGTCTATCGCGAAAAAATACAACGGCCTGTTCAATCTGCGCTATGACGACACCAACCCGGTCAAGGAGGATACCGAGTATGTAGACTCCATCTGGGAGGACATCAAGTGGCTGACCGGCGAGGAGCCGAGCGGCGGTGTGTACTACGGCTCGGACTACTTTGAAACCTGCTTTAACTGCGCGGTACAGCTGATCAAGGACGGCAAGGCGTATGTTGACGATCTGACGCAGGAGGAAATGCGCCAGTACCGCGGCTCTCTGACCGAGCCGGGCAAGCCGAGTCCGTACCGCGACCGTTCGGTTGAGGAGAACCTCCAGCTGTTCCAGGACATGCGCGACGGCAAGTTTGCCGACGGCTCTAAGACGCTGCGTGCCAAGATCGACATGGCAAGTCCGAACATGAACCTGCGCGACCCGGCGATTTACCGCATCGTGCGTGCACATCATCACCGTCAGGGCGATAAGTGGTGTATCTATCCGCTGTACGACTTTGCACACCCGATTCAGGACGCACTTGAGGGCATCACGCACTCCATGTGCTCGATTGAGTTTGAGAACCACCGTCCGCTGTACGAGTGGGTGGTTGACAACTGCCCGCTGCCGCATCATCCCAAGCAGCGCGAGTTTGCCCGCCTGAACGTAACGCACACCGTTATGTCCAAGCGTTACCTGCGCCAGCTGGTATTTGAAAAGCACGTTGAGGGCTGGGACGATCCGCGTATGCCTACGCTGTGTGCGCTGCGCCGCCGCGGCTACACGCCGAGCGCCATCCTCGATTTTGTACAGCGCGCCGGCATCGCAAAGGCCAACTCGCTGGTTGACATCAAGCTGCTCGAGCACTGCATCCGCGAGGAGCTGAACGAGACCGCGCTGCGCCGCATGGCAGTCACCGAGCCGGTCAAGCTGGTTATCACCAACTATCCGGAGGGTCAGTGCGAGGAGTTCGAAGTGCCGAACAATCCGCGCAATGAGGAAGCAGGCAGCCGCAAGGTTCCGTTCACCCGTGAGCTGTATATCGAAAAGAGCGACTTCGCTGAGGTGCCGCCTCCGAAGTTCCAGCGCCTCAAGCCGGACGGCGAGGTTCGACTGATGGGCGCGTATATTGTCAAGTGCAATGAGATCGTCAAGGACGACAACGGCGAGATCGTGGAAATCCGCTGCACGGCTGATCTCGAGACCCGCAACGGCATGCCGGTGGACGGCCGCAAGGTCAAGGGCACCATTCACTGGGTATCTGCCGAGCACGCCATCGATGCGGACCTGTATCTGTACGATAATCTGTTCACCCTCGAGAACGTTAATGACGTACCGGAGGGCACGGATTATCTGGATTATCTCAATCCGGATTCGCTCAAGAAGCTGACCGGCTGCAAGCTCGAACCGTCGCTGGCTGATGCCAAGGAAGGCGAGCGCTTCCAGTTTGTCCGTATGGGCTATTACTGCAAGGACCGCGAGAGCGGCAGATTCAACCGCATTGTTACCCTTAAGGACAGCTTTGCAAAAACGCTGAAAAAGTAAGCACAGATAAGAAAAGCTCTCTGAACTTTGTTCAGAGAGCTTTTTTGTTTTGCAGTTAAGGGTTAAACTATTCTGAGGGCACCCCGCCCTACGAAAACAGAAAACCTGAGTGTAAATTCGTTACAGAATTGTGCTTTCTGCGACCGCATTCGGCGCCAGAACCTTCACGAAGAACTCGAGCCGCCGGAGTGCGTTCTCGATAACCGCCTTATCGGTATCCGGCGTGCCGAATACAGGATGGAACACATGGCGGCTGTCCGGATGGATGCAGGTTCGGTCGTCCGCACCGGCGATCATGCTGAAAATGATACCCGAGCTATCGCGTCCGCAGATGTCCTTCGGGTAGGTATGCGTGCTTGCGGCGCGCATACCCAGGAACGGCAGCTTTTCGCTCGGCGTGAAGATGGTCAGCGGACCGTCCATGCGGTCGATATCATGTGTGCCGGAGAGTACGAACGTGGTCAGCTCCAGCAGGAAGGGAACACCCATCACCGGGTCCTCCTCCGGGAACGGACGTCCCTTGAACATTACCGACTCGAACTGCTGCATGACCGGATAGGTTTTCTTGAACTTCTTGAAGAAGCGAAAATACGGATTTTCACCGAAAACAGCCTTGCGGTCGTAGTCGGCATACTTTTCGCGCAGGGCATCCAGTTCTGCGTGAACAAGGTCGTAAAATTTCGTTATATCCCATGCGGAGCGGTCGGGATAGGTGACTTCGAGGATGCCGAGCGGAATATTGCGCTCGGCAAAGGTCGGGTCCTTGATGATTTCAAGCATAAGAGCACCTCGATTTGTTAAGCGGGTTCGTAGGAACTGTGATAATCGGCAGCGGCTTCGCCGGTCAGCACATCGTAGTAGTACCACTGCGATTTATCCGCGCTAGTGAAGAAATACACGCCGAGGGGGTGCTCTGCGGTATCGCTGGTCAGCCGACCGACATATTCGCCGCTTGCACCGCCAGCCGCTTCTCCGGTGCGGATGATTTCGTCAACGGACACCGGATGCAGCACGGCGATCATGCCGAGCTGCGCGATGGCGTAGGACAGGTACAGCAGGAAGATGGTATAGGCGGACTGCCGCAGCGAAGCCTCCTGCAGAGGGTGGTTCATGCACTTGCCGATCAGCAGGCCGATGAAGGACAGCACGATCAGCGCCGCAATCCACCAGAAGCTGATCTCATACAGCGGGTTCATGCCGGACAGCAGGGCAATAAACAGCATCAGCGCTACCAGAAAGACGAGCAGCGCCTGCGCCCAGCGGCTGTGGTCCCTGCCGTCGGGATTACTGGGTCTGCTGTTCATAAAAATGTTGAAGATGAGCGCAACCGGCGCGAACACCCACAGATAGGTCGGGAAGCCGCCGATGGCACCGTCATACACAGTGTTCCAGTGCATGGCGAGCAGGCAGGTGCCCAGCCAGACGATGACCGAAGATACGAGCAGCAGCAGATTTTTCTTGGATTTAAAAAGATTCATACAGGAAATTCCTCTTAAAAGCAAACGGGCAGAGCCTTGCGGCTCTACCCGTTTTGATTACGCACCGCAAGGCACGCTCTGTTCAGTTAAACCGAAAAGATTAAGCCTCAGCCTTGATCTTCTTCAGGTTAGCGAAGCGCGGCAGACCGGATACCTTCGGGCCAACGTTCTCGCCGTTGATGAGCGGCAGAGCGTAGTCAACGAACTCCTGCGTTACGCCGTTGCCTTCCTCGTTGATCCACTCACGCGGAACCTTCTTCTCGGTGTTAGCAACCTCGGAGAGCGGCAGCAGCTCGATCTCGCACTTGTAGCCGTTCTCGTCACGGGTGCACTTGAAGCCCGGCATGTAGTCGGTCTTGCCTGCAACTGCGTTCTCAACAGCAGCCTTGCCGGACATATAGGACTCGTCAACGTCGGTCTTGGAAGCGCAGTGAGCAGCGCAGCGCTGCAGCAGGCTCAGCTCGATGCCGCGAACCTTGCAGCCCAGCTCGTTCTTAACGGTGTCAGCCAGCATGGAAGCCAGACCGCCCAGCTGTGCATGGCCGAAGCCGTCGGTAGCAGAGGTCTTAGCCTCGGATACGAAGGAGCCGTCAGCGTAGTGGATACCCTCGGAAACAGCTACCAGGCAGTTGCCCTTCTCGTCATAGATGCGCTTTACGTCAGCCAGGAACTTCTTCATATCGAAGTCGGTCTCCGGCAGGTAAACCAGATCCGGACCTGCGCCCATAGCGGTAGCCAGACCGGCAGCACCTGCCAGCCAGCCAGCGTGACGGCCCATGATCTCTACGACGCAGACCATGCCGGTGTCGTATACGCGAGCGTCCTGATAGATCTCCATGCAGGAAGTAGCGATATACTTGGCAGCGGAAGCAAAGCCCGGGCAGTGGTCGGTGCCGAACAGGTCGTTGTCGATGGTCTTCGGAATGCCCATTACGCGGCACTCGTAGCCGGACTTCATCATATACTTGGAAACCTTGTTGCAGGTATCCATGGAGTCGTTGCCGCCGTTGTAGAAGAAGTAACGGATGTCGTACTTCTTGAAGATCTCGAGGATGCGCTTGTAATCGGTGTCGTCAACATCCGGATCAGCCAGCTTGTAGCGGCAGGAGCCCAGTGCAGAGGACGGGGTGTAGCGCAGAAGAGCCAGCTCGTCGCGGTCTTCCTTGTCGATATCATACAGGTCGTCGTTCAGCAGGCCCTTGATGCCGTGTGCCATGCCGAATACGCGGGTGATGGACGGATTGTCCAGTGCTGCCTCCAGCGCACCCAGAACAGAAGAGTTGATTACGGAAGTCGGGCCGCCCGACTGACCGATGACGCAAGCGCCTTTCAGTTCACTCATTGATAAAACCTCCTAAGCAAATTAAAACGCAGAGCTGTGCCATGCATTTTCTTACTCATAAAGAGTATCATATAATATGAAAAAAATCAATGAAAATCCTGCGTTTTCGGCAGGTTTGGCAATTTTGGCAAAGTTGCCGCAGGAATTCGACGAAAAAATGACAGGATTTTTTGGATATGGACTTGATTTTAGCATGCTTAACTGATAGAATAAAAGCAGAATTTTTAAGATTCAGTTTTTATCAGAAAGGAAGTATTCCCATGCCTTTAGTTACTACTACTGAGATGTTCAAGAAGGCTTACGACGGCGGCTACGCTGTTGGCGCTTTCAACGTGAACAACATGGAGATCGTTCAGGGTATCACCGAGGCTTGCCAGGAGCAGCACGCTCCGGTAGTCCTGCAGGTATCCAAGGGCGCACGCGCTTACGCAAACCACACCTACCTCGTTAAGATGGTAGAGGCTGCTGTTAAGGAGTGCCCGGACATTCCGATCGCTCTGCATCTGGACCACGGCCCGGACTTCGAGACCTGCAAGTCCTGCATCGACGGCGGTTTCTCCTCCGTTATGATCGACTGCTCCTCCCGTCCGTTCGACGAGAACGTTGAGGAGACCAAGAAGGTTGTAGAGTACGCTCACGCTCACGGCGTTGTTGTCGAGGCTGAGCTCGGCACCCTGGCTGGCGTAGAGGACGACGTAAAGGTTTCCGCTGAGGATTCCTCCTACACCCATCCGGAAGAGGTTGAGGAGTTCGTAACCCGCACCGGCTGTGACTCTCTGGCTATCGCAATCGGCACCTCTCACGGCGCTTACAAGTTCACCCCGGATCAGTGCACCCGCAACGAGCAGGGCATTCTGGTTCCGCCTCCGCTGCGTTTCGACGTACTCGAGGAAGTTTCCAAGCGTCTGCCGGGCTTCCCGATCGTACTGCACGGTTCCTCTTCCGTACCGCGTGAGTTTGTTGACAAGATCAACAAGTTCGGCGGCAAGATGCCGGATGCAATCGGCATTCCGGAGGAAGAGCTGCGTCACGCTGCACAGCTGTCCGTCTGCAAGATCAATATCGACTCCGATATTCGTCTGGCTATCACCGCTTCTATCCGCGAGCACTTCGCTGAGCATCCGGATCACTTCGACCCGCGCCAGTACCTGAAGCCGGCTCGTCAGGCTGTCAAGGACATGGTTACCCACAAGCTGATCAATGTTCTGGGCTGCAACGGCAAGGCATAAGATCATTTTCTGATCGAAACCAAAGAACCTCGGAATCCTGTTCCGGGGTTCTTTTTTCGTCTTGCGATGGGGAATAGAACGGATACCATATATAGTGTATCTGCTTTTTTGCGGGAGAAATTACCACGGAGAAAATAAAGGAGAAACTTTGTGGAATTTGTCGCGCTTTTCTGATAAATTTTTCGAGTCAAGAGGAAAAGTTTAGAGAATGCTCCAATAAAAATAGTGCTTTTCTTGCAAATGTGCCAAAAAGAATTTAGCGCCTTGACAGGGCGGTGTTTCGGCGGTAGAATATATAAGCAAGAGATAAGCAGACACAAGATGTTGTGCGATATTGAATGCACCACTACATAATTTAGTAAATAATCAAGAAATCGCCGTTAGGCGGTTTTTGTATGAGAGAGGGATTTTTCTTTATGATTCAGCAGATCGTCAAGCGGGACGGGCGCATGGCTCCCTTTGAGATCGACAAGATCACAAATGCAATTTTCGGCGCAGCACAGGCCTCCGGCGGCCAGGATCACGATATGGCGCAGGAGCTGGCAGAGCAGGTCGAAAAAACGCTGGAGGAGACTGCTGGAACCGAAACTCCCACCGTTGAACAGGTGCAGGACACTGTTGAGAAGGTTCTGATCGAAAGCGGACATGCCCGCACGGCCAAGAAGTACATCCTGTACCGCAACGAGCGCACCCGCGTGCGTGAGATGAACACCCGTCTGATGAAGGTGTACGAGGATCTGACGTTCAAGTCCTCGCTCGAGAACGACGTCAAGCGCGAGAACGCCAATATCGACGGTGATACCGCGATGGGCACCATGCTCAAGTACGGCTCCGAGGGCGCCAAGCAGTTCTATGAGATGTTTATCCTCGATCCGGCGCATGCTAAGGCGCACCGCGAGGGCGATATCCATATCCACGATCTGGATTTTCTGACGCTGACCACCACCTGCTGTCAGATTGACCTGCTGAAGCTGTTCCGCGACGGTTTTTCCACCGGTCACGGCTTCCTGCGTGAGCCGAACGACATCCGTTCGTACTCTGCGCTGGCATGCATTGCTATCCAGTCTAATCAGAATGACCAGCACGGCGGTCAGAGCGTGCCGAACTTCGATTACTCGATGGCGCCGGGTGTGCGCAAGACCTTCCGCAAGCTGTTCCGCGACAATCTCGCCAAGGCCCTTGAGGTGTTCGGTGAGGACGACAACAACGAGGTCGATGCGCGTGCGCTGACCGAGCGTGTTGAGCAGGAGACCGGCAAGTGGGCTTGTCTGGCAGGCGGCAACGGCTACGACGAAGCGATGGCTAAGGCACTTTCCGAGACGCTTGACGAAAAGACGGTTGCAAAGTGCATGAAGTTTGCCCGCAAGTACGCGGATAAGGAGACCCGCAAGGGCACCTATCAGGCGATGGAAGCGCTGGTTCACAATCTGAACACTATGCACTCGCGTGCAGGTGCACAGATTCCGTTCTCGTCGCTCAACTACGGCACGGATACCTCTCCGGAGGGCCGTCTGGTCATGGAGCAGCTGCTGCTCGCGACCGAGGCCGGTCTGGGCAACGGTGAGACCCCGATTTTCCCGATCCACATTTTCAAGGTCAAGGAGGGCGTCAACTACAACGAGGGCGACCCGAACTACGACCTGTTCAAGCTGGCGTGCCGCGTTTCCGCGAAGCGCATGTTCCCGAATTTCTCGTTCATCGATGCGCCGTTTAACCTGCAGTATTACAAGCCGGGTCATCCGGAGACCGAGGTCGGCTACATGGGCTGCCGCACGCGTGTTATGTCCAATGTGTGCGATCCGACCCGTGAGATCACCTACGGTCGCGGCAACCTGTCGTTCACGTCGGTCAACCTGCCGCGCATTGCAATCCGCAGCCACGGCGATCTGGACTGGTTCTTCGAGGATCTTGACCGCAAGATCGACCTCGTAATCGACCAGCTGCTCGACCGTTTCCGCATCCAGTGCGGCAAGCGCGTGCGCAACTACCCGTTCCTGATGGGTGAGGGCGTATGGCTGGATTCCGAAAAGCTGGGTCCGGATGACGAGGTTGGCGAGGTGCTTAAGCACGGCACACTGACGCTCGGCTTTATCGGTCTGGCGGAGTGCCTCAAGGCGCTCATCGGCGTACACCACGGCGAGAGCGACGAGGCGCAGAACCTCGGTCTTGAGATCGTGGGTCACATGCGTCAGCGCATGGACGAGGCAACCGAGAAATACCACCTCAACTTCTCGCTGATCGCTACCCCGGCAGAGGGTCTGTCCGGCCGATTTGTCAAGATCGACCGTGAGAAATACGGTACGATTCCCGGCGTTACCGACCGCGATTACTACACCAACTCCTTCCATGTGCCGGTTTACTATCCGATTTCGGCATTTGAGAAGATCACCCGCGAGGCGCCGTATCACGAGCTGACCAACGGCGGCCACATCAGCTACATTGAGCTGGACGGCGACCCGACGCAGAACCTCGAAGCGTTTGAGGCTGTCGTTCGCGCGATGAAGGAAGCCGGCATCGGCTACGGCGCGATCAACCACCCGATCGACCGCGATCCGATCTGCGGCTATACCGGCATTATCGGTGAAGTATGTCCGCGCTGCGGCCGCCGCGAGGGCGAAGGCGTTCCGCTGTCCAAGCTGCAGAAGTTGGGACTGTATAAAAATTACAACAGCACCACGATCGGCTATCACGGCGATCCTGCCGAAGAAGCCGACCGTCAGCCGAATACATTGAAAATCGTCAAAAAGTGACAGGAAAGGGAGAATGCTATCATGGAAACTAAGAATATTGCTGCACAGGAGCCGATGATTGGTGAAGGTGTAGGCTTTGAACGTATCCGCCGCATTACGGGTTATCTGGTAGGTACGCTCGACCGCTTCAACAACGGCAAGCGCGCGGAGGAGCACGACCGCGTAAAGCACAGCGTTCCGAGCTGCTGCTCCATGCGTCAGGAGCACACCGCCTGATGGAAGGTAAAATTCGCATTGCAGGTACAGTCGGGGAGTCCATTGTGGACGGCCCCGGCTTCCGCTATACGCTGTTTGTGCAGGGCTGTCCGCATGGCTGTCCGGGCTGCCACAATCCGCAGACGCACGACTTTGAGGGCGGGCAGGATATTGAGCTGGACACGCTGCTGAAGGATATGTGCCGCAATCCGTTCATCAAGGGTGTGACGTTCTCGGGTGGCGAGCCGTTTTGTAAGGCGGAGCCGCTGTATTATCTTGCGGTGGAGCTGAAGCGCAAGGGCAAGCACCTGATGGCGTACTCGGGCTATACGTTTGAGCAGCTGTTAGAGCTGAGCGATCCGTTTGTGAAAAAGCTGCTCGGGCAACTGGATTTACTGGTAGACGGGCCGTTTCTCATGGAGGAGAAGAACATCGAGCTGCGGTTTCGCGGCAGCGCGAACCAGCGGGTGTTGGATGTACCGAAGTCGCTGGAGGCGAATGAGGCTGTCTGGGCGGAGCAGTATCGGTGAGACTGGTCGCTTGCGAAGCGAGCGGAATCTGCGCTGACGCCGGGCGCACAAGGATAGACGCCAAGGTTGCCACCCTTGTGAATCACGTTTCCTTTATTCCTAATCTGGCGCAGACCGGAGACCGGCGACCGCTTCGAAATAAGGCGTTTGCACGTTGCTACGGACGGCATCTGCGAATTTCACTTATTGACGGATTTTACCGTATAAACCGTCTGCACTGATTTATAAACAACGCGATTGACGCAAAAATGGCAATAAAAAAGCACCGAAACTTACGTTTCGGTGCTCTTTTCATCTTCCGACAGTTCATTTTCTGATTTTGCCTTCTCCGCGAGGTGCGGATTCCGGACCACACACCGTACACACGGTGCGGTCTTGCCGAAAGCGATATGGCTGACCTTTTCGGTCGGCTGCATACGGCAGGCAACGGCAGTATGCAGTCCCGCGAGATCATCCTTCTGCACGAAGGCGCTGACCTCGTCGGCGTGCATGGACTCAAACGCATACAGCAGGCATGCGGCGATGCACTCGCGGCCGACGCCGATGCCGCGCAGCTCATGCCGGACGATGCAGTTCGCGGTCAGCACGCGTTCCGCGCCGACCTGCTCGTAAGTCAGGCCGCACAGAGCCGCGGGAACGCCGGTCGGCTTATCAAGTGCGAGCAGCCAGCCGCAGCCTTCGGTCTGATAGCGGCGCAGCGTATCCACCAGCCAGTCCAATGTCTGCTCGTAGGAGAGTGCGCCGCCGAGCGTCTGCATGGTCTCCTCGCTGCGCAGGAGCGGCGTCAGCAGGTCGAGGTCGTCCGCACTCAGCTCGCGGTAGTCCATGCGGCTGGAGTTTAGTTCGTAAAATTGCATAGGTTCAATTTTCTCCCAACAAAACGGTGCGGCTTTTATAGCAATCCAAACAAATACTGCAACAAGTGCGCGCATACAGCACGCGCATAGCAGCGTCGCTTTCACTTGCTATGCGTCAGCATAGCTGCGTAAAATCTCCTTGCTATTCACGCGCTGTATGCGCTACTTTTGTCGCATTATCTATTCGGATTGCTATAAGCCGCACCGCAAAAGTGTCCTTAAAAGTGTCTCTATCTGTTTCGATACCAGAATACAAATTTACGCACCAGTACGCCCAGCGTTAAGCCGACCAGCGAGGGAACAAGCCCGTAAAACAGGCTTTGCATCTCAGTCGAGCGGAACGTGGCAAGCGGCAGAACAATCGCCCACAGGCCGACGAGCACGGGCATCAGACCATATCGCGGCAGGGCGCGGTATGCCGCCCGGAACGTACACAGCAGCGCCGAAACCGGCAGGATCAGCCAGAAGCCGAGCAGCCAGTAGGCAAATTCATTGCCATACAGCAGACCGGGGATCAGCCCGACCGCCGTCACGACGCCGTAGCAAAGGGCAAGGCTCCAATACGGGGATAAACGCCGGATACCATCAAATGTCATACGGTTCACCCTCCTTTGCAGGGACGGTCGGTGTGAAATTGTACTGCAGATACCGAAAATTCAGCGGTATATTGCTTACTTGGTGCCGAAGATACGGTCGCCGGCGTCACCCAGACCCGGAACGATGTAGCCGTGGTCGTTCAGCTTCTCGTCAATGCCGGCAACGAAGATCTCAACGTCCGGATGAGCCTTCTGAACAGCGGCAACGCCTTCCGGTGCGCCGATGAGGTTCATCAGCTTGATGTGCTTTACGCCGCGGCGCTTGAGGCCGTCGATGGCAGCGATAGCGGAACCGCCGGTAGCCAGCATCGGGTCGAGCAGCAGTACGTCGCGATCCTCGATGTCGTTCGGCAGCTTGCAGTAATACTCGATCGGCTGCAGGGTTTCCGGGTTGCGGTACAGACCGATGTGGCCGACCTTAGCTGCCGGAATCATCTCCAGAATGCCCTCAACCATGCCCAGACCTGCACGCAGGATCGGCACGAGCGCAATCTTCTTGCCGGAAATAACCTGTACGCGCGCCTCAGCGACCGGAGTCTCGATGGTGATCTCCTTGAGCGGCAGATCGCGGGTAGCCTCGTAGCACATCAGCATTGCAATCTCAGCAGCAGCCTCGCGGAACTCCTTAACGCCGGTGGTCTTGTCGCGCATCAGCGCCAGCTTGTGCTTGATAAGCGGGTGGTCCATTTCATGTACGGTTGCCATAATAAAAATCTCCTTTATCCTAAAACTTTTTTGCTTCAGGCAATATCGCATAATTGAACAAGAGCGATTTGCGAGTAGGTTTTGCGCACTGACAAGGCGCGGTTTTGCAGTAATACTTTGTGTATTACCGTGAAATCGGAACGAAGTCAGGATGCAAAATTTCCGCAAAACGCCGCAGCTTAATTGTGCGGTGTTGTCTGCTGTTTGGTCTGTGCCAGACGCGCCATGCGCTCGCGCTCTGCCTGCGGACGACGCAGATAGAAGGCGTCCAGCTCCTGGGGGGAGCAGGCTTTGCCCTCGCGGAACAGGGGGAGTGCGGCGGCGGCAACACCAAATCCGGTCGCAAACCGCAGCTCGACGGGTGCGAGCCGCAGACCGGTGCAGTTCTCTTTGATAGTATTATAACACAGATCCGCGCCATCTCCAACCAGAAAATACGGCGCTTCTCCGATTTCTTCGGCAAGCTCGGTCAGCTTGATCGCACGGTCGTCGCACAGACGGTGTACCCTGCCGTCCTCTACGGTGAAAAGCGCGTTGTAAACCTGACCCGCACGCGCATCCATCACGCAGCACAGGTCGCCGCCGAGTGCGCGGGCGCCCCATGCCATTGCCTCGAGCGTGGAGACACCGAGGCACGGCTTGTCTGCGCCGAGCGCCAGACCCTTGACTGTGGCCACACCGATGCGCACACCGGTAAACGAGCCGGGGCCGTGCGCGACAGCGATCGCGTCCACGTCAGCGAGCGATACGCCGCAGTTTGCCAGCAGGTTTTCCACCATCGGCAGCAGCGTGCGCGAGTGCGTCAGGCCGCAGTTCTGGAAGGACTGCGCCACCAGTTTTTCGTCCTCGGTGAGCGCGACAGACGCGCTGACCGCCGAGGATTCCAGTGCAAGAATTTTCATACAGTCACTTCTCCAATCGTAATGCGGCGGTCGTTGTCCGCATCGCCGTAGGCAATGTGGACGGTTTTGTAGGTTTCCGGCAGAACGTCCGCGGCGTTCTCGCTCCATTCGATGAGCACAATGCGGCTGCCGTCGAGATATTCGTCAAAGCCGATCTCGAACAGTGCTTCGCTGTCGAGAATGCGGTACAGGTCGAAGTGCGCGACCTTGACTGTCGGCGTTTCGTATTCGTTTGCAATGGCAAAGGTCGGGCTAGTGACGCGGCCCTCGTAGCCGAGTCCGTGCAGCACGCCGCGCGTGAATGCGGTCTTGCCGGCACCGAGGTCGCCGGAGAACGCAACAACGTCGCCTGCCTTGAGGCTTTTGGCGTATTCTGCGCCGAGTGCTTCGGTCTCCTCGGGTGAGTGGGTGATATATTCCATGAAAACACCTTTCTGTCAATCATAACTATACATTTATAATATACCACGGTACACTCGGAATGGCAAGTCAGCCCGCTGCAAAGGATAACTTTTTTATGACATTTCCGCTTGTTTGCTTGCGGGATGGCATAAGTTGTGGTAAGGTATAAAAATAACATAAGAAAATAAGGAGGAAAACCCTGTGATAGAATTGCTCAAAGCATTTCTGTTTGGCATTGTAGAGGGCATCACCGAGTGGCTGCCGATCAGCAGTACCGGACACATGATTCTGCTCAATGAGTTTGTAAAGCTGGACGTGTCGGAAGCGTTTTACAGCATGTTCGAGGTGGTTATTCAGCTCGGTGCGATACTCGCGGTTGTTGTCCTGTTCTGGGGACAGATTTTCCCGTTTGAACGGCGAAAGGGCCGTCACGGCGGCGCATCTATCGTGCTGAATATGGATACCGTCAAGCTGTGGATCAAAATTCTGGTAGCTTGTGTTCCGGCGGCGATCGTCGGTCTCAAGTGGAACGACCTGTTTGAAGAACTGTTCTACAATTACCAGACGGTTTCCATCGCGCTGATCGTGTTCGGCGCAGCATTCATTCTGGTGGAGAACGCGCACAAGGGCAAGCCGGCGCGCATCAACGCACTCACGGAGCTTACTTACCCGACCGTGTTTATGATCGGCATGTTTCAGCTGATCGCGGCTGTGTTCCCTGGCACCTCGCGCTCCGGTGCGACCATCGTCGGCGCACTGCTGCTCGGCGTGTCGCGTACCGTGGCTGCGGAGTTTACGTTCTTTCTGGCCATTCCGGTCATGTTCGGCGCAAGCCTGCTCAAGATTCTCAAGTTCGGCTTTGCGTTTACATCCACCGAGCTGATGATCCTCGGTATCGGTACAATCACCGCGTTCGTGTCCTCGCTGCTCATCATCCGTTTCCTGATGAGCTTTGTCAAGAAGCACGATTTCAAGGTGTTCGGCTGGTATCGGATTATCCTCGGTATCGCCGTGCTGGCACATTTTATGCTGGCGAAGTAAATAGGAAAAGAGGTCTGCGGGGCAGACCTCTTTTTGAGGCTGTCGAAAAACTATCGTTTTCCGAGCAGCCTCTCGCTCGAAACCACGCTTTCGAGCGAATACTGAAGAAAAACCGCGCCCTGACGGGCACATTTTTTCTTCCCTTGTATAAAAAGTCAGGTACACGCCCCGACTTTTTATGAATTTGCTTCGCAAATTCTATTTTATGCGTGCTGCCGCACGAAGCGTAAAAATTAAAATAATACTTTTTTGATAGACTGAAAAGAGGTCTGCATTGCAGACCTCTTTTGTTGTATGGTTTTCTATTAGGTACGCTGTTCCAATCCACGCCGAATCCTTCTCCAAACCACGCACGACAGCGCAATAGTGACATAATCCGTGATGGATTGTCCGAGAACTGCGCCATTCAGACCGAAAACCGTATTCAGCAGATACAGCAGGGGAATGAGCAGCAGACCCTGTCGGAGCACGGACAGCACGGTAGCAGGAAGGGCGCGTCCGACCGACTGCATGCAGTTCATATTGACGAACAGAAAACCGATGAACGGGCCGGACAGCATGTAGGCGATCAGCATCTGCACGCCGTATGTAATAACGCCGCTGTCGTCCACGAACAGGCCGATGATCGGCTTGCGCAGGAAGAAATAGAGCGCGGTTGCCGCCAATCCGACAACAAAGCAGCACAGCTTGGTAAAACGCTCGGTATCGGCAAAACGCTTGATATCACCCGCACCGTAGCTGTAACCGAAAATCGGCTGTACACCGTTTGCAAGGCCCATTTGCAGGAAGGTGATGAACATATTCGCTTTGAACACGATGCCGATCGCCGCAACGGGCGCGTTGCCGTAGGCGACCAGAATCAGGTTGAGCACAATGGTTGAAACACACATCAGCGCGGAGAAAATGGCGGTCGGGAAGCCGGCAGAGCACACGCGCACGGCAATGTGCGTGCCGCAGAGCGCGTCCTTCGGCGCAAGCGAAAACCGCCGCGACTTTTTGAGAAAATACCACAGGTAGTACAGCGCCGCAAGCATATTGCCGATGGTGGTTGCAATGGCTGCGCCTGCCGCGCCCTGTCCCAGACCGGAGACGAAAACCGGGTCGAGTACGATGTTCGCAATCGTGCCGATCATGCTGCCGATCATGGCCTCCTTGCTCGCGCCTTCCGCGCGCACAACGAAGCTGGCTGCCGCCGACCAGATGACGAACGGTGCGCCGAACGCGATGTAAACCGTGTAGCCGCGGGCAAACTCAAATGTGCTTGCGTCCGCGCCGAACAGGTGCAGGATGGGCGCGGTGAAGCACAGCAGTACGGCGGCAAACGCTGCGCCGACGACCAAGCTCGCCCATGAGATGAACGAGGAGATTTTCTTCACGCTTTGGTGATTGTTCTCGCCGAGCGCGACCGAGATCATCGCACTGCCGCCCATGCCGAACATGTTGGCGAACGCCATCAGCAGGATGAAGATCGGGTTGGTCAGGCTGACGGCGGCTACCTGCAGGGCATCGCCGGTCTGTCCGACGAAAAAGGTGTCTGCCATGTTGTACACCACGGTGACAAGGCTGCTGATGACGCTCGGAATCGCCATTGCGGCTACTGCACGAGGTATCGGCGCTTTGCCGAGGAGAGTATCATTATCCAAATTGTTCACGTTCCTTACTTTGGAAATTTAACGATTGTTTCCATCGAAGCGGCAGGGCAGCCCGCTCTGCGGTAATGGTTAATCGGTTCTTTCAAAATTTGAAAGCATTTTCAGCCCGATCCGCATAAATGTGTCCCGCTCCTCGGGCGAGATGCCGCGGAGCAGCATGGCTTCGGTCTCCGTAATCTCCTGCAGGCAGGCGGGACGGAAGGCTTCGGCTTTTTCAGTGCAGACAATGCACTTGCGCCGTGCGTCCGCAGGATCGGGTTCGCGGCGGATGAGATCGGCAGCCTGCAGGGCCTGCAGCATTTCGGTTGCGGTGGAAGGCCGCAGGCCGAATTCCTGCTCGACGTCGCGCTGTACAAGCGGTCGCTTTTGGCTTTCTATTAAAATATAGTTGAGGATCTGACCTTTGGTGCCGCTGATGTGAATGCGCTTTTGCGTTTCCGCCGACCGGCGGCGCAGGCAGTTGGATAGCTTGTTGATAAGCCGCCCGGTATCCATAAAATCACCTCGCCTAATTACTTCGTTTCCTAAGTAATATTGTAGTCGGTGATTGCGGAATGTCAAGAGGGAATTTTACTGCTTGCCCGGGGAGATGGGAGCCGTCCAGACGGCTCCTTTTTCCTGCACCGGATGACTGGGGAACACGAACTGCCGTAGGCGGGTTCGCCCTGCCGGGGCAGAGAGTTTTCTGCTGAACCTCAGCGGGGGATTCGCCGTCTGCGGACGGCGGGAGCGTTGCCGCGCCCGCGGCGGGGGCAAAAAGGAAGGACAACCTGCGGTTTTCCTTCCTCTTT
>NZ_QUMC01000041.1:0-18303 GCF_003481925.1 Butyricicoccus sp. OF10-2
ATTTGCGAAGCAAATTCATAAATTCCGGGAGCATGTATCTCGGAATTTATACAAGGGAAGAAAAAATGTGCCCGTAGGGCGCGGTTTTTCTTCAGTATTCGCTCGAAAGCGTGGTTTCGAGCGAGAGGCTGCTCGGAAAACGATAGTTTTTCGACAGCCTCAAAAGAGACGCTTTCGCGTCTCTTTTTCAGGTTTCGTGCTCTTTGCACCACTCGTTGAGCGTTTCCCGATCGGTGCCCTGCATGGAACAGGCGGTTCCGCAATCCCGTTCATTGGGCGGCAGCGAGATACCCTCGCTCATCTTTTCCTGTTCCCTCGCGGCCACTGCCGGTTTGCTGCGGCGCAGCCACTCGAACGCCTTCGCGGCGGCCCGGAGCTGATAGCGGTTTTCGTGATTTTCCGACATAATTGCATCCCTCCTTCGCATAGTATGCGCAGGAAAGAGGATTTTACGCACAAAAAAAGCTCCCATGCCGAAGCATGGGAGCTTGTAAATTGCGTTATGCTATTGCTTAACTGAAATTAAGCGTTGATAGCGGTTACGACGCCGGAACCTACGGTGCGGCCACCCTCACGGATAGCGAAACGCAGGCCTTCCTCGATAGCGATCGGGGTGATCAGCTCAACGTCCATCTCAACGTTATCGCCCGGCATGCACATCTCAGTGCCTTCCGGCAGAGTGATAACGCCAGTAACGTCGGTGGTACGGAAGTAGAACTGCGGACGGTAGTTGTTGAAGAACGGAGTATGACGGCCGCCCTCTTCCTTCTTCAGAACGTATACCTGACCGTGGAACTTGGTGTGCGGGTGAATGGAGCCCGGCTTAGCCAGAACCTGGCCACGCTCAACCTCGTTCTTCTGGATGCCGCGGAGCAGAGCGCCGATGTTGTCGCCAGCCTCAGCGTAGTCCAGCAGCTTGCGGAACATCTCGATACCGGTTACAACGGTCTTGCGCGGAGCGTCCATCAGACCAACGATCTCAACTTCCTCGCCCATCTTCAGCTGGCCACGCTCTACACGGCCGGTAGCTACGGTACCACGACCGGTGATGGAGAATACGTCCTCGACCGGCATGATGAACGGCTTATCAGCAGCACGGTCCGGGGTCGGGATATAAGAGTCAACAGCGTCCATCAGCTCGTGGATGCACTTGTACTCCGGAGCGTTCGGATCCTTGGAGTCGCAGGTCAGAACGTTCAGAGCGGAACCACGGATTACCGGAACGTCGTCGCCCGGGAAATCGTAAGAGGACAGCAGCTCACGGATCTCCATCTCAACCAGGTCGAGCAACTCCTCGTCGTCTACCTGATCAGCCTTGTTCATGAAGACAACGATATACGGAACGCCTACCTGACGGGACAGCAGGATGTGCTCGCGGGTCTGCGGCATCGGGCCGTCAGCAGCGGATACAACCAGGATAGCACCGTCCATCTGAGCAGCGCCGGTGATCATGTTCTTAACGTAGTCGGCATGGCCCGGGCAGTCAACGTGAGCGTAGTGACGCTTAGCGGTGTGATACTCAACGTGTGCGGTGTTGATGGTAATGCCGCGCTCCTTCTCCTCCGGAGCCTTGTCGATTGCGTCGTATGCCTGATACTCAGCATCGCCCTCGAGAGCCAGAACCTTGGTGATTGCAGCGGTCAGAGTGGTCTTGCCGTGGTCAACGTGCCGATGGTGCCAATGTTAACGTGCGGCAGAGAACGGTCAAATTTTTCCTTTGCCATTGTGGATATCCTCCTCGTAAAATGAATTAAAAGTCATGTTGCATTTATTTTACTGCATTTCGAGAAAAAATGCAATAGGGTGCAGCAGATTTTAGTCGTTGTTTTTGTTACGGTTGTCGATGATCTTCTCCTGAATGCTCTTCGGCACTTCAGTGTAGTGGCTCGGCTGCATGGTGTACTGACCACGGCCCTGGGTGCGGGAACGCAGAGCAGTTGCGTAACCGAACATCTCGCTCAGCGGAACGCCGGCAGAGATAGCCTGTACGCCGCCGCGCGGCTCCATGCCCTGGATCTGGCCACGACGGGAGTTCAGGTCGCCGATAACGTCGCCCATGTACTCCTCCGGTACCATTACGTCAACCTGCATGATCGGCTCCATCAGAACCGGATCAGCCTTCTTCATGGCTTCCTTGAACGCCATAGAACCAGCGATCTTGAACGCCATCTCAGAGGAGTCGACTTCGTGGTAAGAGCCATCATACAGGGTTACCTTAACGTCAACAACCGGGTAGCCTGCGAGGATACCAGACTGCATAGCGCCCTGGATACCCTGATTAACAGGCTCGATATATTCCTTCGGGATAGCACCGCCAACGATCTTGTTGATGAACTCGTAGCCCTTGCCGGACTCGTTCGGCTCAACGATGATCTTAACATGGCCGTACTGGCCCTTACCACCGGACTGACGAGCGTACTTCTGATCAACGTCAGCGGAGCGGCGGATGGTCTCCTTGTAAGCAACCTGAGGAGAACCTACGTTAGCCTCTACCTTGAACTCGCGCAGCAGACGGTCAACGATGATCTCCAGATGAAGCTCGCCCATACCAGCGATAATGGTCTGGCCGGTCTCTTCATCGGTGTAGGTCTTGAAGGTCGGGTCCTCTTCTGCCAGCTTAGCCAGCGCAATACCCATCTTCTCCTGACCAGCCTTGGTCTTCGGCTCGATCGCAACACGGATAACCGGGTCCGGGAACTCCATAGACTCGAGGATGATCGGGTGCTTCTCATCACACAGCGTATCGCCGGTGGTGGTGTTCTTAAAGCCGATGCCCGCAGCGATATCGCCGGAATATACGCAGTCGATATCCTGACGGTGGTTAGCGTGCATCTGCAGAATACGGCCCAGACGCTCGCGCTGATCCTTGGTAGCATTCAGTACGGAGGAACCAGCGGTGATGGTGCCGGAGTATACGCGGAAGAACGTCAGACGGCCAACGAACGGGTCGGTAGCGATCTTGAACGCCAGCGCGGAGAACGGCGCATCATCAGAAGACGGACGGGAATCCTCCTCGTCGGTCTGCGGGTTTACACCCTTGATGTCCGGGATGTCGGTCGGAGCCGGCATGTATTCGATAACAGCGTCCAGCAGCGGCTGTACGCCCTTGTTGCGGTATGCGGTGCCGCAGAGTACCGGAACGATTTCGTTGGCGATACAGCCCTTGCGGATTGCAGCCTTAACTTCCGGAATGGTCAGCTCTTCGCCCTCGAGGTACTTCATCATGAGGTCCTCGTCCAGCTCAGCAACGTGCTCCCACAGTTCGTCGTGGTACTGCTGAGCCTTCTCCATCATGTCAGCCGGAATATCCTCATCGCGGATATCCTTGCCGAGGTCATCGTAGTAAACCTCAGCGCGCATGGTGATCAGGTCGATGATACCCTTGAAGGTATCCTCAGAGCCGATCGGCAGCTGAACCGGAACAGCGTTGCACTTCAGACGATCCTTCATCATGTTGACTACGTTGTAGAAGTCAGCACCCATGATGTCCATCTTGTTTACGAACGCCATACGCGGAACCTTGTACTTGTCAGCCTGATGCCAAACGGTCTCAGACTGCGGCTCAACGCCGCCCTTTGCACAGAATACGGTTACGGAACCGTCCAGTACACGCAGGGAGCGCTCTACCTCTACGGTAAAGTCAACGTGGCCCGGGGTGTCGATGATGTTGATACGATGCTCCGGGAACTGATGAGTAGAGCCGGACCAGTGGCAGGTGGTAGCTGCGGAGGTGATGGTGATACCACGCTCCTGCTCCTGCTCCATCCAGTCCATGGTAGCGGTACCGTCGTGGGTATCGCCGATCTTATGGTTTACACCGGTGTAATACAGAATACGCTCGGTGGTAGTGGTCTTACCGGCGTCGATGTGCGCCATGATGCCGATATTTCTGGTTCTTTCCAGGGAATATTCTCTAGGCATATTGCTCTCCTTTCAAAGCGTTATGCGGAAACCGACAGATTAATAGCGGTAGTGTGCGAACGCCTTGTTCGCCTCTGCCATCTTGTGGGTATCCTCGCGCTTCTTAACAGCACCGCCCAGATTGTTGCAAGCGTCCAGGATCTCGCCTGCCAGACGCTCACGCATGGTCTTTTCAGAACGAGCGCGGGAGTACTTGGTGATCCAACGCAGGCCCAGGGTCTGACGACGCTCCGGGCGAACTTCCATCGGCACCTGGTAGGTAGCGCCGCCTACACGGCGAGCCTTAACTTCCAGGGTCGGCATGATGTTTTCCATAGCCTCGGTGAAAACCTCCAGCGGTTCACGACCGGTCTTTTCACGAACGATATCGAAAGCACCATAAACAACCTTCTGCGAAACGCCCTTCTTGCCGTCGAGCATGATAGAGTTTACCAGCTTGGTGACGAGCTTGGAATTATAAAGCGGATCGGGCAGAACGTCTCTCTTGGGGACATTACCTCTTCTTGGCACTTTACTTCCCTCCTTCAAAAATATTTGATTTCATAGGTACTTCGGCGGATCTTTGACCGCCGTTGTTCATGCCTGTCCGAGGTAAAGGCCCGATTTATGCAATCGGAACTAAAATGCCTCAGACAAAGCATAGCTGCTTTGCTGAAAAATAACTTTCTCGCAAAACCTTGTGGGTTGGCTCCTTGCCTTCCGTTTCCTTATTTGCAAGGTAACGGTACAGGAGTAATCAAGCATGGTGGTGTGAGACAAGGCGCGGACGACTGCCGCGTACAAAGGTACGCAAAGGAGTCCGCAACGCAGTATCACGCCATCAGGCGCAGATTACTTGCCTGCCTTCGGGCGCTTAGCGCCGTACTTGGAACGAGCCTGACGACGGTTAGCAACACCCTGGGTATCCAGAGTACCACGGATGATGTGGTAACGAACACCAGGAAGGTCCTTTACACGACCGCCGCGAACCATAACTACAGAGTGCTCCTGCAGGTTGTGGCCTTCACCGGGGATGTAAGCGGAAACTTCCATCTGGTTGGTCAGCTTTACACGAGCTACCTTACGAAGAGCAGAGTTCGGCTTCTTCGGGGTCATGGTCTTAACCGTGGTGCAAACGCCGCGCTTCTGCGGAGCGGACTGATCGGTAGCCTTCTTCTTCTGAGAGTTGTAGCCTACCTGAAGAGCCGGTGCCGTAGACTTGGTAACGACTGCCTCACGACCCTTACGGACGAGTTGGTTAAAAGTTGGCATTTTATTTCCTCCTTCTTTCAAAGATATTTATGAAAAGCGCGTTTTGCGCAATTCAACAAAGAAAAATCAGTGCAGAACAACGACTACTGCCGCGCCGACATCAATGCCGACCGCATCGCCGAGCTCCGTCATCGTGGTGACCTCGGTAACTTCCATACCGTGTTCACTGCAAAGCTCATAAATCGGTCCGACGACTCGTTTTTCTGCGTCCAGCGCAACAAAGACCTGTGCGGCTGCGCCATCCCGAATCGCTTTTTTCGACTGCTTTACACCGATCACCTTGTGCGCCGTGTGAAGTTCTGAAAGCATAATATTCCTCCTATACGGCATACTCCCATAGTATACGGGTTTGTCCCCCTGTTGTCAAGTGTTTTCTCGAAATTTTTTATTTTTTACGAGATTTTTCTTTTCCAGACAAATTTGACACCTGGCAAAAGGAGTTTCCGCAGGATACATTCAATGATTACGCTATACCGTAGGGTGCGACGACCTCGGCGCACCGTTTCTAACGATTGGTACACGTTATCCCGTAGGGGCGAGCAGTGCTCGCCCACGCATCCGTTTAACCATAGCGCAGGAGGCCAATGGCCTCCCCTACGGGGATAACATTATGCAAACGGTTTACCAATAAATATGTGCCTGTCGTTATCGGTTTGCGGGCGAACAATGTTCGCCCCTACGGGGCAGATTGTACAGACCGGATAGATACGGTATCCATTCAGCATAAAATTGAAACGGAGAAACATCGTAAACCGTCACGGTAATTCTCCATTCTCAATTTTCCATTCGGCACAAGCAAAAACAGGAGAACACCTTACAGTGTTCCCCTGTTTTACTTAATCTATACAGCGTTTTCGGCTTTCTGCAAATCAGTCGAGATTTACAGTCTGCTCGTAGTGACCGGTGCAGTAATCGGACACACCCGAGCCGGCCGGAATCAGCTTGCCGATGATTACGTTCTCCTTCAGACCCATCAGCGGATCGACCTTGCCCTTGATTGCGGCGTCGGTCAGCACGCGGGTAGTCTCCTGGAAGGATGCAGCGGACATCCAGGAATCGGTTGCGAGGGATGCCTTGGTGATACCCATGAGGGTCGGCTCCGCAACAGCCAGACGGAGACCTTCCTCGCCGGCGTCGATGCGTGCCTGCACCTTGTTGTTGTAATCCTCGAACTCGAGCCAGTCCATAACAGAACCCGGCAGAACCTCAGCGTCGCCCGCGTCCTCAACGCGAACCTTGCGCATCATCTGACGAACGATAACCTCGATATGCTTATCGTTGATATCTACGCCCTGCTGACGGTAAACCTTCTGAACTTCCTTGATCTCGTAGTCGTGAACGGCGCGAGGATCGAGGATACGCAGAATGTCATGCGGGTTGAGCGAGCCTTCGTTCAGCTGGAAGCCCTGCGGGACTTCCTGACCGTCGGTTACGCGGATACCGGAGGACGAAGCCAGCTGGTAGGAACGCATATCGCCGGTCTGCGGGTTGACGATGTTGACGGTCTTGACGGTGGTGCGCTTGGACTCCTCGATGGAGACCATGCCGCCGATCTCGGCCAGCGTTGCAGCCTTCTTCGGCTTGCGGGCCTCGAACAGCTCCTCAACTCGCGGAAGACCCTGCGTAATATCCGAACCTGCGACACCGCCGGTATGGAAGGTACGCATAGTAAGCTGGGTACCCGGCTCGCCGATGGACTGTGCTGCGATGATACCGACAGCCTCGCCCTTGCCGACCGGCGTGCCCATTGCAAGGTTGATGCCGTAGCAGTGCGCGCAGACACCCTTGCGGGCACGGCACTCGAGCACGGAGCGGATCTGAACGCGGGTGATGCCGGCGCCGACAACCGCATCGGCGTCAGCTCAGTCATCATCTTGCTCTTCGGTACGATAACCTCACCGGTCTCCGGATTTACGATATCGTCAACCGGGAAGCGGCCGAGCAGACGCTCGCGCAGCGGCTCGATGATCTGGTTGCCTTCCTTGATATCCTCTACCCAGATACCCTTGGTTGCGCCACAGTCGTCCTCGCGGATGATAACGTCCTGAGAAACGTCTACCAGACGGCGGGTCAGGTAACCCGAGTCAGCGGTACGCAGTGCGGTATCGGCCATGCCCTTTCGAGCACCGCGGGCAGCGATGAAGTATTCGAGTACGGTCAGGCCTTCACGGAAGTTGGACTTGATCGGGATTTCGATGGTCTTACCGGAGGCGGATGCCATCAGGCCTCGCATACCGGCCAGCTGACGGATCTGGTTGATAGAACCACGGGCACCGGAATCAGCCATCATGTGAATCGGGTTGTAGCGCTGCTCCTTCATGTTGGCCTGCAGCTTTGCGGTAACCTTCTTGGTGGTCTCTTCCCACTCGGCTACGGTCAGACGGTAGCGCTCCTGATCGGTGATAAAGCCGCGCTTGTACTTGCGGTCGATCTTGGCAACCTTCTTCTCGGACTCGCGGATCATCTCGTCCTTGCCTTCCGGCACGAGCATGTCGGCTACGGCTACGGTCAGCGCACCCTTAGTGGAGTACTTGTAGCCCATCGCCTTGATGGAGTCGAGCACCTCAGCGGTGATGTGGAAGCCGTGTACGCGGATACACTTGTCAATGATCTTGCCAAGCTCCTTCTTGCCGCAGGTGAACATGATCTCAAGATCAAACTTCTTGGACGGATCCGAGCGGTCAACAAAGCCGAGATCCTGCGGGATGCGCTCGTTGAAGATCAGACGGCCCGGGGTCGCGTCTACGATAGCGGACTCGGTCTTGCCGTTTACTTCCTTGGACAGACGAACCTTGATCGGCGCGTGAATGCCAACGATACCCTCGTTGTACGCCATCAGCGCCTCGTCCACGTTGCGGAATACCTTGCCGGCGCCCGGCTCGGTATCGCGGTCGATGGTCAGGTAGTAGGAGCCGAGGACCATATCCTGAGACGGAATGGTAACCGGCTTGCCGTCCTGCGGCTTGAGCAGGTTGTTCGCGGACAGCATCAGCAGACGGGCCTCAGCCTGTGCCTCTGCGGACAGCGGAACGTGAACTGCCATCTGGTCGCCGTCGAAGTCGGCGTTGAATGCGGTACATACCAGCGGATGCAGGCGGATCGCACGGCCTTCTACGAGGACCGGCTCGAACGCCTGAATGCCCAGACGGTGCAGGGTCGGTGCACGGTTCAGCATAACCGGATGACCCTTGATGATGCCCTCGAGCACGTCCCATACCTCGGGCTTTGCGCGCTCTACCATCTTCTTGGCAGACTTGATGTTCTGTGCGGTGCCGTCCTCAACCAGCTTCTTCATAACGAACGGCTTGAACAGCTCGAGTGCCATTTCCTTCGGCAGACCGCACTGATAGATCTTCAGATCCGGGCCTACGACGATAACCGAACGGCCGGAGTAGTCAACTCGCTTGCCGAGCAGGTTCTGACGGAAACGGCCCTGCTTGCCCTTCAGCATGTCGGACAGAGACTTGAGTGCACGGTTGTTCGGGCCGGTGACCGGACGGCCGCGGCGGCCGTTATCGATCAGGGCGTCAACAGCCTCCTGCAGCATGCGCTTCTCGTTGCGCACGATGATGTCCGGCGCACCCAGCTCGAGCAGGCGCTTGAGGCGGTTGTTGCGGTTGATGACGCGGCGGTACAGGTCGTTCAGGTCGCTCGTTGCGAAGCGGCCGCCGTCCAGCTGTACCATCGGGCGGATTTCCGGCGGGATGACCGGAACAACGTCCATGATCATCCACTCCGGGCGGTTGTGCGACAGACGGAACGACTCAACGACCTCGAGGCGCTTGATGATGCGCAGGCGCTTCTGGCCGGAAGCCTCACGCAGCTCTGCGGTCAGCTCCTTGGAGAGCTGGTCGAGGTCCAGCTCTGCGAGCAGCTCCTTGATGGACTCCGCGCCCATGCCGGCACGGAAGTCCTCGTCGTACTTTTCACGCATGTCGCGGTACTCAGCCTCGGTCAGGATCTGCTTCTTCATCAGCGGCGTGTCGCCCGGATCGATTACGATATAGTTTGCAAAGTACAGGACCTTCTCCAGTACACGCGGGCTGATATCAAGGATCAGGCCCATGCGGGACGGGATGCCCTTGAAGTACCAGATGTGCGATACCGGCGCTGCCAGCTCAATGTGGCCCATGCGCTCGCGACGGACCTTGGCCTTGGTGACCTCAACGCCGCACTTGTCGCAGATCTTGCCCTTGAAGCGGACCTTCTTGTACTTGCCGCAGTGGCACTCCCAGTCCTTGGTCGGTCCAAAGATACGCTCGCAGAACAGGCCATCGCGTTCCGGCTTGAGCGTACGGTAGTTAATGGTTTCGGGCTTCTTTACCTCGCCGTAAGACCACTGGCGGATCAGCTCGGGCGAAGCCAGACCGATCTTAATGGCGTTAAACGTATGATATCCCATATATTTTAAGATGCTCCTTCCCTATTCACAGATGATTTCACTTACGCTCAGCCTTATTCGCCCAGACCGTCGTCGAAATCACCTTCGGCATCGTCACCGCCATCCTCGGCGGGGTTATCCAGTGCAAAGAGATCGGTGTCGCCTTCCTCGGCATCGTTGATGCCGAAGCCTGCTGCGGTGAACTCGTCATCCGCGCCGGAGACAGCCTGCTCCATCGGACGGGTGTACTCAGCGGTCTCCTCGTCGTCGTCCTCAGACAGCTCGATCACTTCCATGTTCTCGTCCAGAACCTGAATATCCAGACACAGAGCCTGCAGCTCCTTGGTGAGTACCTTGAAGGATTCCGGAACGCCCGGCTGCGGTACGTTGTGACCCTTGACGATCGCCTCGTAGGTCTTGACACGGCCGGTGATATCGTCGGACTTGACGGTCAGGATCTCCTGCAGGGTATATGCGGCGCCATATGCTTCCAGCGCCCAAACTTCCATCTCGCCGAAGCGCTGGCCGCCGAACTGCGCCTTGCCGCCCAGAGGCTGCTGGGTTACGAGCGAGTACGGGCCGGTCGAACGAGCATGGATCTTATCGTCTACCAGATGATGCAGCTTGAGGTAATACATATAACCAACGGTTACGCGGTTATCGAACTTCTCACCGGTACGGCCGTCGTATACGACGCTCTTGCCGTCCTCGTTAACGCCTGCTGCAACCAGCGTCTCCTTGATATCCTCGAGCGTTGCGCCGTCGAATACCGGGGTCTCGACCTTCCAGCCGAGCTTCTTAGCTGCGAAGCCAAGGTGAACCTCGAGCACCTGACCGATGTTCATTCGGGACGGTACGCCCAACGGGTTCAGTACGATGTCGAGCGGACGGCCATCCTCCAGGAACGGCATATCCTCCTGCGGCAGAATGCGGGAAACGACACCCTTGTTACCATGACGGCCTGCCATCTTATCGCCGACAGAGATCTTGCGCTTCTGCGCGATATAAACGCGGACAACCATGTTGACACCGGGAGACAGCTCGTCGCCGTTCTCGCGGGTAAATACCTTAACGTCTACAACGATACCGGATTCGCCGTGCGGCGCACGCAGAGAGGTATCACGAACCTCGCGGGCCTTCTCACCGAAGATCGCGCGGAGCAGGCGCTCCTCTGCGGTCAGCTCGGTCTCGCCCTTCGGGGTAACCTTGCCGACCAGGATGTCGCCGGCATGAACCTCAGCGCCGACACGGATGATGCCGCGCTCGTCGAGGTTGCGGAGTGCGTCCTCGCCGACGTTCGGGATATCGCGGGTGATCTCCTCAGGTCCGAGCTTGGTATCACGGGATTCGGACTCGTACTCCTCGATATGGATGGAGGTGTAAACGTCGTCGCGTACCAAACGCTCGTTCAGCAGTACGGCGTCCTCGTAGTTGTAGCCTTCCCAGGTCATGAAGCCGATGAGGGCATTCTTGCCCAGTGCAACCTCGCCCTGATCGGTAGACGGGCCGTCGGACAGAACGTCGCCTGCCTTGACACGCTCGCCCAGATCAACGATCGGACGCATGTTGATACAGGTGGACTGGTTGGAACGCATAAACTTGGTCAGCGGATAGGTCTTGTCGGTGCCGTTGTCATAGTGTACGCAAACCTCACGGGCGGTTACGCGGGTAACAACGCCGTCACCCTCTGCCAGCGGAATCGTACCGGAGTCAACAGCTGCCTTGTACTCCATGCCGGTTGCAACGACTGGAGCCTCGGTACGGAGCAGCGGTACGGCCTGACGCTGCATGTTCGCGCCCATCAGTGCGCGGTTTGCGTCGTCATGGTCGAGGAACGGGATGAATGCGGTAGCAACCGAGATCATCATGCGCGGAGAAACGTCCATCAGGTCAACGTCCTTGCGGTCTACCTCGACGAACTCGTCGCGCATACGGCAGGTTACACGGTCGTTTACGAGGTTGTTGTTCTCGTCGAGCGGCTCGGTAGCCTGGCAGACGATGTACTCGTCCTCGACGTCTGCGGTCATGTAGCGAACCTCGTCGGTAACGTGGCAGCGGACCTCGCCGGTTTCCTCGTCCTTGGTCTTTTCGATAACGCGGTACGGCGCCTCGATAAAGCCGAAGTCGTTAATGCGTGCGTAGGTTGCCAGATAGGAGATCAGGCCGATGTTAGGACCTTCAGGGGTCTCGATCGGGCACAGACGGCCGTAATGGGAGTAGTGTACGTCTCGAACCTCGAAGGATGCACGGTCACGGGACAGACCGCCGGGACCGAGGGCGGACATACGGCGCTTGTGCGTCAGCTCAGCCAGCGGGTTGTTCTGGTCCATGAACTGGGACAGCGGAGAAGAACCGAAGAACTCCTTGATGGCTGCGGTTACCGGACGGATGTTGATCAAGGACTGCGGCGTAACAACGTCGAGGTCCTGAATGGTCATGCGCTCGCGGATAACGCGCTCCATGCGGGAGAAGCCGATGCGGAACTGGTTCTGCAGCAGCTCGCCTACGCAGCGCAGACGGCGGTTGCCCAGATGGTCGATATCGTCAACCGTGCCGATGCCGTGACCGAGGTTGAGCAGATAGCAGATGGAAGCGAGCATATCATCAACGATAATGGTCTTCGGAACCAGATCGAAGTGACGCTCCTTAACGGTCTTCTTCAGCTCGTCGCCCTGTACGCCGGAGTCGATGATCTCCTTGAGGACGGTGAAGCGAACCTTCTCCTTGAGGCCCAGATCCTCTGCGGTTGCGCCGCCGAGGTAGTCGGAGAAATCGTTTACGTCTACCATGCCGTTGCCGAATACCTTAACGGCAGTGCCCTCGGCAGACTCGATCACAACGCTGTTTACGCCGCGGGCAGCCATCATGGTTGCCTTCTCGCGGGAGAGAACCTCGCCGTCCTCTGCCAGAACCTCGCCGGTCATCGGGTCAGCGACTGCATTTACCAGCTTGTGGCCGGTGATGCGGCGTGCGATGTTCAGCTTCTTGTTGTACTTGTAGCGGCCGACCGCGGAAATGTCGTAGCGGCGCATATCGAAGAACATGGCGTCCATCAGAGAGGTAGCCGACTCCACAGAGGGCGGCTCACCCGGACGCATCTTCTTGTAGATCTCGATGAGGGCTTCCTCGGCGGTGTGCGCTGGGTCCTTGTCGAGGGTTGCAACGATCAGCGGATCCTCACCGAACAGCTCCTTGATCTCGGCATCGGTCTTAACGCCGATGGCACGGATGAAGCTGGTGATCGGAATCTTGCGGTTTTTATCAATGCGAACATAGAAAACGTCGTTTGCATCGGTCTCGTACTCGAGCCATGCGCCGCGGTACGGGATTACGGTAGCGGAGAGCAGAACCTTGTCGGTCTTGTCAAGCTCCCTGCCGTAGTATACGCCCGGGGAACGAACGAGCTGAGATACGATCGCGCGTTCTGCACCGTTGATGATGAAGGTAGCGGCGTGGGTCATCTTCGGGAAATCACCCATGAAGATTTCCTGCTCCTTGATCTCGCCGGTCTCCTTGTTGCGCAGACGCATGCGGACCTTCAGCGGAGTTGCATACGTTGCATCTCGTGCCTTGCACTCCTCAATGCTGTACTTCGGCTCCTCGTCCATCGAAAAATCGAGGAAGGAAAGCTCCAGATTTCCGGTGTAGTCCGTGATGGACGCGGTATCGTCAAAAACCTCACGCAGGCCCTGATCCAGGAACCATTCGTAAGACTTCTTCTGCACCTCGATGAGATTCGGCATTTCGAGAATCTCTTCGATTCGTGCAAAGCTCTTTCGTGTGGTTTTGCCGTGCTGTACGTCTTTCACCTTCATGTGCTTTGATCACTCCGTTTCTTTCGGCTGTTGGTGTTGGTTGATACGCCCGGCGGCGTTGCGAAAATATTGCTCTTGGTCTTGCAATTTCTTGCAGACCGTGCTAACATATACTTAGGAATCGGATAATGTATCCGATTTTATAAAGCGTTTTATTATACCATGATTTTTCACAGAATGTCAAGTGTATTTTTGTACAAAAGGCAGAAGTTTTCTTCTGCCTTTCGTTTTTGCCTGAAAGCAGCTGCCGTTTTTCTCAGCACAGGCTGAGCGGGGTGCACAAACTGCGCACGCGGTTCATCCTTTCCGGGCGGCTCCTTTTCTGCACCGGCTGACCGGGGCACGCGAACTGCCGCAGGCGGGTTCGCCCCTGACGGGCGGAAAGTTTTTCGCTGAACCTCAGCAGAGGAATTCGCCGTCTGCGGACGGCGGGAGCGGCGCGGCACCCGCCGCGGGGGGCAAAAAGGAAGGACAACCTGCGGTTTGCCCGTAGGCTGCTAAACCTTTTTCCCGCGCCGTGCGCGGATTAAATGAGTGCCCTTCCTCTTTGAACTCCTACCTTTCCCTTATTCGTTAGTCTGGCGCAGATTGCCGACATGTGACCGCTTCGAAAAGGAGAACGGCAGAGGATTTCTACTTCCGTGTCTTTCTCTGCCAATTCGCAGTGTCAGATACCGTACTGCTACACATACCGACTACTCTACGCAGGCGCGACACAAGGTGAATTGCCCGAAGGGCAAGAGAGGGTCCCCCCGGGGGATACCCGTGCCGCGCAACTCGCTGGCTCGGATATTCTGCACGGCAACTGCGAATTGCACTCGTTGTGCCGCAGGGTGCGCCGACCTCGGCGCACCGCTTGTATCCGGTCTGCACAAATTATCCCGCAGGGGCGAACATTGTTCGCCCACGCAATGGTAAACCCTCACGGCCTTGCGCGAACGAAGCCTGTGCCATGACAGCGGCATTCTCCATTCTCCATTCTCAATTCCCCATTTCAGGCAAAATAAAAAGGACGCTCACGCGTCCTTTTTTATTTGCTTAAAGCACCTTCGACAGAAAATCCTTCAGTCTCGGATGCTGCGGATTTGCGAAGAACTCCTTCGGCTCGTTCTGCTCTACGATATTGCCGCCGTCCATGAACAGCACGCGCGTTGCAACCTCGCGGGCAAAACCCATCTCGTGAGTAACAACGACCATGGTCATGCCGTCGTCGGCCAGTTCCTTCATGATTTCGAGCACCTCGCCGACCATTTCCGGGTCGAGCGCCGAGGTCGGCTCGTCGAACAGCATCACGTCCGGATTCATTGCCAGCGCACGCGCGATGGCGATACGCTGCTGCTGACCGCCGGAAAGCTGTGCCGGATAGCTGTCCGCCTTATCCGGCAGACCGACACGCGCAAGCAGCTCGAGCGCACGCTTGTCCGCCTCTTCATCGGTCATGACCTTGAGCTTGACCGGTGCCAGCTTGATATTCTCGCGCACGGTCAGGTGCGGGAACAGGTTGAACTGCTGGAACACCATGCCCATACGGCGGCGCACCAGATTGATATCCGTGTCCTTGGCGGTGATGTTCTGTCCCTCGAAGATAATTTCGCCGCCGGTCGGCTCCTCGAGCAGGTTCAGGCAGCGCAGAAAGGTGGACTTGCCCGAGCCGGACGGGCCGATGACTACGACCTTCTCGCCCTTCTCGATATGCTCGTTGACACCCTTGAGCACCTCATGGTTGCCAAAGGATTTGTGCAGGTTTTTAACGTCGATCACTTTCGCGCAGCCTCCTCTCAAAAATGCCGAGCAGCTTGGTCAGGATGATAACGAGCACCAGATAGATGATCGCAAGGCTGACATACGGCACATAGGCCTGATAGGTATTGGACACAATATTCTGTGCCTGCTTGGTCACGTCGCGCAGCGCGATGACCGACACGAGCGAGGTATCCTTCAGCAGGGTGATCATCTCATTGCCGAGTGCCGGAAGAATGTTCTTGATCGCCTGCGGAATGACGATCAGGCGCATGGTCTGTGCATAGTTCAGGCCGAGCGAACGTCCGGCCTCCATCTGACCCGGATTGACCGACATCAGGCCGCCGCGCACGATCTCGGCAACATATGCGCCCGAGTTGATGCCCAGTGTAACAATACCGCACACCAGACGCGCTGTATCATCCTTAGGCACCATGATAACAAAGCCCATGATCAGCAGCTGAACCATCATAGGCGTACCGCGGATGACGGTCAGATACAGCTTGCAGACTGCGTTGAGAATGCTCAGAATGATGTTGCTTTTGCCCATGCGGCGGGAATCATGCGCCGTGCGGACTACCGCGATCAGCAGACCGATGATAACACCGAGGATCAGCGCACCGATCGTGACCGCAAATGTGATTTTCAGACCGTTCAGGAACCATTTCCAGCGGTCCGCTGCGATAAAGGTCTGGTACAGCTGGAACAGCAGGTTCCGCAGACCCTCCGGCAGATTGGCAACCGAATCCGGTACCATTTTCAGCCACTGGTCCATTGTAATACCGTTCACAGGTCATCCCCTCTTTCTTTTCATTTTACTGCAAAAGAGGGGCGGCGCTGAACCGTCCCTCTTCCTTTGTACGCGTTTGTTGATTTACTGTGCTGCGGAGTCAGCGCTGATATACTTGTCAACGATGGACTGCAGGGTGCCGTCACCCTCGAGCTCCTTCAGAGCGCCGTTTACCTTGTCGAGCAGCTCGGTGTTGCCCTTCTTGATAGCGATCGCGTAATCCTCGTCAGCGTAAGCGGTGTCGAGGATCTTGAGGCCGCTGTTTGCAGCAACATAGTTCTTAGCCGGCTCCTGGTCGATAACAACGCAGTCGATCTGATCATTTACCAGTGCAGCAACTGCGAGCGGACCGTTGTTGAACTGCTTTACATGCTCCTGACCGTAGTCACCGGTGCAGTAGATGTCGCCGGTGGTGCCGGTCTGAACGCCGATGTTCTTGCCCTCCAGATCATCCGGAGAAGCGATATCGGAACCATCCTTAACGATGATGACCTGAACGCCCTTTGCGTAGGAATCAGAGAAATCTACATTCTCCTGACGATCCGGGGTAACGGTCATGCCAGCCAGCGCCACGTCGATGGTGTCGCTCTGCAGCGCCGGGATCAGGGAATCGAACTCCATATCGGTGATCTCGAGCTTCATGCCCAGCTTGTCAGCGATAGCAGCAGCGATGTCCGCATCGATGCCCTGTACGTTGCCGTCGTCGCCAACGAACTCGTACGGCGGGAAAGTAGCGTTAGTGCCCATGCGCAGCGTGCCGCCGTCCGCAGAGGTAGAGGTGGTGGAATCCTGTGCGTCACTGCTGGAATCAGCGGTCTTGGAGCCGCCGCAGCCGGTCAGCAGCATAGAACCTGCCAGTACCATGCTCAGCATAGCAATGGAAAACTTCTTCATTTGTGTTAACTCCTTCCGATTTGACCCGTGCAAAACGGGCATCTCTTTCAAACAATGATTATTATACAGCGCGTTCTATAATAATGCAACCTAAATTTCAGCGAAAAACTATGGAAAAGCATTTATTTTTTCAGTAATCCTGACACAAGCAATCGGTAATTCGTTAAGGCAATACCGCATAATTGAACAAGAGTGATTTGCGAGTAAATTTTGCGTACTGACGAGGCACAGTTTTGCGGTAATACTTGATGTATTACCGTGAAACTGCAACAAAGTCAGGACACAAAATTTCCGCAAAGCACCGCAGTCTTAATTGTGCGGTGTTGCCTTAATTGCCAATTAACGCTCTGCATTTTTGCAGCATAGTCTGCATTAACCACAAGGAGGTGCCCTATGTCCCCTGTTCCTGTTATATATGTATCGCCTGCGTTTCGCACGGCCTGCGCCGAGCCGCGCGGCGCGCTTCTCCTGCTGCGCTCCGATCCGATTCGCTCCGCGCCGATTGTCGGCAGTGCGGCAAGCGGTGCGCGCCTGTTCATCCTGTGCGAGCAGAACGGCTGGTGTCATGTACGCACGCGCACAGCCTGCGGCTGGGTTCCTAAAACCGACATTGTGCTGTTTTACTGCCGTCCGGCTTTGTGAAGCTTTCGTCAAACCAGTTAATTTTTTGACAAACAAGGTGTGTTTTCATCAATTCTGACCATTTTTACTGCTGATTTTTCATTTTCACTTGCGTTGCTTAAAGCGATACAGTATAATGTAAAATGTTCGATGCGACAATCGCAAGGAGGTACGAAAAAGAGTGTATCAGATTTTGAAAAAGCAAACGCTGAACGCAAACACCAAGCTGATGGTGATCGAGGCACCGCACGTTGCCCGCAAGGCAGAGCCGGGTCAGTTCATCATCCTGCGTGTCAGCGCAGAAGGCGAGCGTATTCCGCTCACGATCGCAGATTTTGACCGTGAAAAGGGTTCTGTCACCATCATTTTTCAGGAGGTCGGCGCAACGACGATGGCGCTCGGCGCGCTGAACGAGGGCGACTGCCTGCATGATTTTGTCGGTCCGCTCGGCAAGGCGAGCGAGCTTGAGGGTCTCAAGAAGGTCGCTGTTGTCGGCGGCGGTCTGGGCTGCGCGATCGCATATCCGCAGGCCAAGAAGCTGCACGAAATGGGCGCTGAGGTTGACCTGATCGCCGGTTTCCGCAACAAGGACATCATCATCCTCGAGGACGAGATGAAGAACGCCTGCACCAACCTGCACATCGTGACCGACGACGGCTCGAACGGCCGCAAGGCACTGGTTACACAGGTGCTCAAGGAACTGATCGACGCGGGCAACCAGTACGATGCCGTTATCGCCATCGGCCCGATGATTATGATGAAGTTTGTCTGCGAGACCACCCGTCCGTACGGCATCAAGACCATCGTTTCCATGAACACCATCATGGTTGACGGTACCGGCATGTGCGGCGGCTGCCGTCTTACCGTTGGCGGCGAGACCAAGTTCGCAT